>DASPHQ010000939.1:0-3774 GCA_035629595.1 Urbifossiella sp.
CGAGGCGAAGTCGTTCTTCGCCTACGACCCGTCGTTCCGCGGCGGGCTCACCGTTGCCGTCGGCGACGTGACCGGCGACGGCGTGGCCGACATCGTCACCGGCACCGGGCCGGGCGGGGCGCCGCACGTCAAGGTGTTCGACGGCCGGACCGGCGCCGAGATCGCCAGCTTCTTCGCGTTCGACCTGTCGTTCCGCGGCGGGGTGAGCGTGGCCATCGGCGACGTGAACGCCGACGGCAAGCTCGACGTGGTCGCCGGCGCCGGGTTCGGCGGGGCGCCGCACGTGAAGGTGTTCGACGGCGCCGGCGGGGCGGAGCTCGCCAGCTTCTTTGCGTTCGACTCGGCGTTTCGCGGCGGGGTGCTGGTCGCGGCCGGCGACGTGGACGGCGACGGGGCGGTCGAGGTGGTGGCGGTGGCCGGCGACGCCGGCGCCTCCCACGTCAAGACGTTCGACGGGACCGGCCGCGAGGAGCGGAGCTTCTTCGCGTTCGACCAGGCTCTGCGCATCCGGCTGCGGATCGCGGCCGCGGACGTGAACGGCGACGGGACCGACGACCTGGTGGTCGGCCCGGAGTCGGGCTTCACGCCGGCCCCGCGGGCGTTCGACGGGGCGACCGGCGACCCGCTCGACGTCGCGCTCGCGGCGATCCCGGTCGATTGACGGCTCCTCAGCGGCGAGCACCGTAGGTAGTCGAGCGGAACCGCGTGGCGCCAACGCTCGGGTTTGCCGCCATCACTTACCCCATTCACCGGAGTGTTGAAGAAGTCGTAGTTCCCCGCCGTATGAATCCGCGCGGCGGGCTGTGTGGCGGGCACGTTTTCGCCAAGACCGGTGGCGATGGTGGACATGGCGGGCATGTTCCCGGCCGGCGCCTTTCATCCATTTGTCGGTGTGCCCACAAGTGCCCGAATCGCGGCGCGGATGTTGTCAGGGAGTGTCGGCCACGCGGCGACGAGCACGGCCAACTCAGGATCGGTTACTGCTCCCGGTGCTGCTCCGTGCGCATTGGTCGCGGTGGAAGCGCTTGCGGATATGGCGGTTGCGTGATGGTCCCTTCCGCCTCCGGAGCCGAAGGTTACAGGTTCAACTCCTGTCGGGCATACTCCAAAACCCCTGGGAAACCAGGGGGTTTTCATTTCCGCCGTGATACGAGCCACATCGCCCGTACCAAATTACGTACTACACTCCACCCGGACCATTCCACTGCTGTCGCGTTGGGTACGCGAAGCCGCGCCCCAACTTGCGGCGGAGGCCGTGGCGCGCACTGCTTCCTGGAGACGACGGCTTGTCCGTCCTGGAGGCCGTTGCCAACAGTCTTTGTGGAGGCGACTCCACGAACTCGCACCGAATATGAGCGCCAAAGTAAGGCGGAGCCGGCTCCTGCCCAGGCACTTCCGCCCGACACGCCGTCCGCCATCCCGTGCTCCCCCTACCTACCACCCGGATCGCGGTTGAGTAGATTACACGGTGTTCTCGGTCTCGGATAAGATCCCAAGGCTGGGTGATCGCCGGGTTCTCCCCCCAGGCCGCGAGATACCGCCCCGTGCCGATCGGAGCTCGGGGATGTCCGCCACCCCGACTCCCTGCGGTACGTCCTGCCATACCTCGCCAACCCGCCCCGGCCCGGGCGGCGTGCAAGGCGGTGGTCGAACTGGCCCACTCGCGGATGCCCCGGGAGCCGAACCGGGAGGAGTTCGGCCGCGCCCTCGACCGGGTCATCGCCCTGTGCCGGGACAAAGGGCTGGTCGAGCGGGCGCGGCAGTACCGCACGGGCCCGTCGCTCAATCGGAATCGATACCCGTGAGTCATGACATGTGGTTACCGCCGCGCCGCTCCCTCCCGCGACACTCCGGCTCCGCATCCCTCCTCACCGCCGTGCTGGTCGTGACGCTGCCGCTATCCGCCCGGGCCGCGGACGACGAGGGCGTTCGCCTCTTCGAGCAGAAGATCCGCCCGGTCCTCGTGAAGCACTGCTACGCCTGCCACTCGGCCCAGGCCCGCGACGCGAAGAAGCTCAAGGGCGGACTGTCCCTCGACACGGCGGCCGGCGTCGCCGCCGGCGGCGAGTCGGGGCCGGTCCTCGTGAAGGGGAAGGCGCGCGACAGTCTCCTGATGAAGTCGCTCCGGCACGACGGCCCCGAGATGCCGCCGAGCGGCAAGCTCCCGGCCGACGTGATCGCCGACTTCGCCCGCTGGATCGACCTCGGCGCCCCGGACCCGCGCGGCGGTGTGTTGGCGGTCCGGCCCAAGCACGCGATCAGCGTCGAGGAGGGGCGGCAGTGGTGGGCGTTCCGCCCGCTCCAGCCCGTCGCCCCGCCGGCCGGCCTCAACCCGATCGACGGCTTCGTGCGTCAAGCCCAGCTGGCGAAGGGGACCAAATCGAACCGCCCGGCGTCGCGCGAGGCGCTCATCCGCCGGGCGTACTTTGATGTCGTCGGGCTGCCGCCGACCGAGGCGCAGATCGACGCGTTCGTGAACGACAGGTCGCCGACGGCGTTCGAGACGGTCGTCGACGGGCTCCTCGCCAGCCCCGCCTACGGCGAGCGCTGGGCGCGCCACTGGCTCGACGCGGCCCGCTACGCCGAGAGCGGCGGATACGAGTTCGACGGGTTCCGGCCGGGCGCCTACCACTACCGCGACTGGGTGATTCGCGCGCTCAACGCCGACCTGCCGTACGACCGGTTCCTGCGGATGCAGCTGGCCGGCGACCTCATCCAGCCCGACGCGATCGAAGGCGCGGCCGCGACCGGGTTCCTGGTCGCCGGGCCGTACCCGGGGCAGATCACGTCCAAGACGGTTGAGCGCATCCGCTACGACCAGCTCGACGACATGCTGATGACGGTCGGCGGGTCGATGCTCGGGCTGACGCTCGGCTGCGTCCGCTGCCACGACCACAAGTACGACCCGATCCCCCAGCAGGACTACTACGCCCTCGCCGCCGCGCTCGCCCGCACCACCCACGGCCCGCGCACGCTGGACCTCGACCACGCGGCCACCGAGCGGGCGGTCGAGAAGCACCGGGCCGACGGCGCGGGGCTCGCCGCGGCGCTGCGGGCGTTCGCGACGAAGGACTTGCCGCCGCGGTTCGAGGCGTGGAAGAAGACCGGCCTGCCCACGCTGCCGGAGCCGGTCCGGTGGAACTGGCTCGAACCGGCCGCGCTCGACGCCGAGCGCTCGTACCTGAAGGAGTTGGCCGGCGGCGTGATCGCCCACGACGGGCTTGCTGGCGCGGTCCGGACCGGCCGCCCGCGGGGGCGGCAGCCCGCCGGTAGCGGGGAGCACGTCCGCCTCACCTTCCACACGCACCAGCCGACGCTGACCGCGCTGCGGCTCGACGCGTTCGCCGACAAGGCGCTCCCGCAGCGCGGCCCGGGCCTCAACCCCGACGGCAGCTTCCAGCTCGCCGAGCTGACCGTCACCGCCAGGCCGCTCGACCCGTCGGCGAAGGACGCGCCGCGGCCGCTCAAGCTGAAGGCGGTGTCCGCGGCGTTCGAGGACAAGGACCAACCGCTCGCCCACGCCGTCGACGGCAACCCGGCGACCGCCTGGGTCGTGAAGGCGACCGCGAAGGCGGACAACGCCGCCGTCTTCGCCTTCGACCCGCCGCTTGCCGGGTTCCCGAACGGCACCGAGCTGCTCGTCGAGCTGCGCTTCCGCGACCTCGGCGTCGGGCGACTGCGGGTCGCGGCCAGCGCGGAGCCCGGCCCGCCGACGTGGGCCGGCGAGGTCGCCCCGCAGCACGCGGCCGAGCTCCGGGCGATCGCCGGCGCGAA
>DASPHQ010000940.1:0-21143 GCA_035629595.1 Urbifossiella sp.
GATGTCTTCGACCGCCTCCGCCAGATCGACCCGCGCCTCCCCGTCGTGGTGATCACGGCCTTCGCCGCGACCGAGACGGCCATCGAGGCGATGAAGCGCGGGGCCTTCGAGTACCTGCTCAAGCCGCTGGACCTGCGCCAGCTCCGCGAGGTCCTGGGCAAGGCCCTGGAGCAGAGCCGCCGCACGCACGTCCCCGCCCTGGTGGACGACGAGGAGGGCCCGGCCGACGCCGCCGCCGATCGCATCGTGGGCCGGTCGCCGGCGATGCAGGCCGTGTACAAGGCCATCGGCCGCGCCGCGGCGCAGGACGTGACCGTGCTGATCCGGGGCGAGAGCGGCACGGGCAAGGAGCTGGTCGCCCGCGCCATCTACCAGCACGGACATCGGGCCGACCGGCCGTTCCTGGCGATCAACTGCGCGGCCATCCCCGAGGCGCTGCTGGAGAGCGAGCTGTTCGGCCACGAGAAGGGCGCCTTCACCGGGGCCGACCGGCAGCGGGTCGGGCGGTTCGAGCAGGCCGACGGCGGCACCATCTTCCTCGACGAAGTGGGCGACATGGCCCCGGCCGCGCAGGCGAAGGTGCTGCGCCTCCTCCAGCAGCAGCAGTTCGAGCGGGTCGGCTCGGGCGAGACGCGGACGGTGGACGTGCGGGTGATCGCGGCGACGAACCGCAACCTGGAGGCGATGGCGGCGGCCGGCACGTTCCGCGAGGACCTGTTGTACCGGCTCAACGGGTTCACCATCCACCTGCCGCCGCTGCGGGACCGGCGCGAGGACGTGCCGCTCCTGGCCGAGCGGTTCCTGCGGGCGGCGAACCGGAAGCTCGGGAAGGCCGTTCGCGGGTTCGCCCCGGAGGCGCTGCGGCTCGTCCAGGGGTACGGCTGGCCGGGGAACGTACGCGAGTTGCAGAGCGCCGTGCGGTACGCGGTGGTGCAGACGGCCGGCGACGTGATCACGCCCGACTGCCTGCCGCGGTCGGTCCGCGGGGCCGGCCCGGAGCCGGCGGCCGCGGCCGACCCGGGCCTGGACGTGACCGCGCTGGCCCGCGACCTGCTGGCCCGCGGCGAGGAGAACGTGTACGAGAAGGTGATCCGGGCGGTGGACCGGGCGGTGCTGGGGGTGGTGCTGGGGCACGCCGACGGGAACCAGGTGTCGGCGAGCCAGCTCCTCGGCATCTCGCGGACGACGCTGCGGGCCAAGCTCCAGGCCCTCAAGCTGGTGATCGAGAAGCACGTCCGCCCCGACGCCCCGGCGGGCGGGTAGAGCTTGCCCCGGAGCGCATCCCGCCGAGGACGCTGTCGAAATCGACCCAAGCAGCTGCGGCCGACCGCGGCGTGATGCCGTACGCACCGCGACCGCGACGACGAACGTCACCTCCGGGGGTGGCGGCACCGGAGTCGGGGCGGTAGACTCCGGGTTGGGAGAACCGGTGTCCGACCCTGACTGCCTGCCAGGCGCCGCACCTGACGCCGGCCGCTGACAGCATTCTCGCGACTCGTCACTCACCCGAGAACTGCTCGGCACCAGCCCACGCCGTTTCGACGAACAGCAGCAAAGCGGAGCATTGATGGCGAGCACCGACGGGGTTTCCAGCGACCTGAGCTACGCCGACACCCTCTGGAAGACCGCCGACGCCCTCCGGGGCCAGGTCGATGCCGCGGAGTACAAGCACGTCGTCCTCGGGCTGCTCTTCCTCAAGTACATCTCCGACAGCTTCGAGTCCCGCCGCGACGACCTGCGGGCCGAATTGACCAAAGACGGCATCAAGGGCGAACAACTCGACCGCCTGCTGGAATCCCGCGACGAGTACACCGCCGAGCGCGTCTTCTGGGTCCCGCCCGAGTCGCGCTGGCCCAACCTCCAGAACCAGGCCGCCCGCCCCGACGTCGCCACGCTCATCGACGACGCCATCCTCGCCGTCGAGCGCGACAACCCCAACCTCAAGTCCAAACTCCCGCGCGACTACGCCCGCCGCGGCATCGAGCCGATCAAGATGAAGGGCCTCATCGACCTCATCGCCGGCATCGGCTTTAAGGGCGAGCGCGCCAAGGCCCGCGACACCCTCGGCCGCGTCTACGAATACTTCCTCGGCAAGTTCGCCGCCGCCGAGGGGAAGCTCGGCGGCGAGTTCTACACGCCGCGCTCGGTCGTCCGCGTGCTCGTCGAAATGCTCGAGCCCTACGCCGGCCGCGTCTACGACCCGTGCTGCGGCTCGGGCGGCATGTTCGTCCAGTCCGAAAAGTTCGTCGAGGCCCACGGCGGCAGCCGCACCGACGTCTCCATCTTCGGCCAGGAGTCCAACCCGACGACGTGGCGCCTCGCCCACATGAACCTCGCCATCCACGGCATCGAGGCCAGGCTCGGCGACCAGCCGGCCGACACGTTCCTCCGCGACCAGCACGCCGACCTCAAGGCCGACTTCGTCCTCGCCAACCCGCCGTTCAACGTCAGCGACTGGGCCGGCCCGCTGCTGCGCGGCGACAAGCGCTGGGCCTACGGCGACCCGCCCGTCGGCAACGCCAACTACGCCTGGATCCAGCACTTCGTCCACCACCTCGCCTACCCCAACGGCCGCGGCGGCGGCGTGGCCGGGTTCGTGATGGCCAACGGCAGCCTGTCGAGCAACACCGGCGGCGAGGGGGACATCCGCCGCAAGATCGTCGAGGCCGACCTCGTCGATTGCATCGTCGCCCTGCCCGCGCAGCTGTTCTTCACCACCGGCATCCCCGTCTGCCTCTGGTTCCTCACCCGCGACAAGTCCGGCAAGAACATCCGCAAGGGCACGCCGAACCGCCCCAAGGGCCGCAAGGGCGAAACGCTCTTCATCGACGCCCGCAAGCTCGGCACGCTGCAAACCCGCGTCCTCCGCGTGCTCAGCGGCATGGAAGAATCCGAGTGCGTGCCGGGCACTAGCGATCCGCTCCCGTCATCCGACATCGGCCGGATCGTGTACGCCTACCGCATGTGGCGCGGCGAGCCCAAGCCCGACTGGTGGAAGAAGAAGGACCACGGCGAGTGGGCCTTCAACCCTACGCCCGGCTTCTGCAAACCCGCCACGATCGACGAGATCGCCAAGCACGGCCACGTCCTCACCCCCGGCCGCTACGTCGGCGCGGAGGATATCGAAGAAGACGCCGAACCCTTCGACAAGAAATACCCGCGCCTGGTGGCGGAAGTGGAGGAGTACTTGGCAGAGGGGGAACGGTTGGTAGCAGTGGTTCGTAGGCAGTTGGGAACGGTGTCAAGTGAAAAATGATACGGTGGATATGGCGCAGCGTGAGCAAGGGCGGGAAATGAAGGTTACAAATCTCATCTCCGCGGGCGTGCTCGCAGTGAACGATGGCTACCGTGTGCGGAATGTTGAACTCGGAGCACGCGGGACGCCGTTCGTGCGTGGAGGTGACATCGGCGACAATGGCGAGATCAATACTGACGTTGCCGATCACGTGCTGCCGAAGTTCAAAGACCGGCTGACCGGAAAGGTCGCTGCACCGGGAGATGTCGCTTTCATCAGTAAAGGAACTGTCGGTCGCGTCGGGCGCCTTCGCGAAGGGCAGCCGCCGATCGTCTTCGCACCTCAAGTATGTTTCTGGAGATCCCTGAACCCAGACGAGATCTGCCCAACCTTTCTCTACTACCTCCTGACCAGTAGCATTTTCCAATCACAGTTGGATGCAGTTCGCACGCACGGGTCAATGGTTGCTGACTATGTCAGCCTTGCCGATCAAAGAGCCTTCACGCTTCCCATCCCTACGATCGATGTGCAACGTGCGATCTCAGCACTGCTCGGTTCCTTGGATGACAAGATCGAGCAGAATCGGCGAACGGGTCGGGCGTTGGAGGGGCTAGCGCGGGCGACGTTCAAGGCGTGGTTCGTGGACTTTGAGCCGGTGAAGGCCAAGGCCGCTGGCGCGACCGCCTTTCCCGGCATGCCCCCCGCCGCCTTCGCCGCTCTCCCCGACCGCCTGACCGAATCCCCCCTCGGCCCGATACCGCTGGGGTGGGAGGTGGGCAGCGTCGGCTCGACCGCTTCGCTGTCCAAGCAACAAATCGACCCCCAGGAAAACGCAGAAGAGGCGTTCGATCACTACAGCATTCCCGCGTTCGATGCGGGATCAAACGCAGTGACTGAGACAGGCGGCAGCATCAAGAGCCAGAAATTTGTCGTCGTCGCGGAATCGGTTCTGTTCTCCAAGCTGAACCCGCGGATCGCCCGCGTTTGGCTCCCACCTGCGAGCGATGGCCGACGGCAGATCGCCTCGACCGAGTTCCTCGTGGTCGTCCCAAGGCCGGGGTGGAGCCGGTATTTTCTCTACTGCCTCTTTCAACAGGAGGAGTTCCGGAACGCGCTTGCTCAAAGTGCGTCGGGCACGTCGAACAGCCACCAGCGAATACGGCCCGACGACTTCTTAGCCAAGCCGGTAGTGATTCCAACTCAGCCGCTACGTGAGAGCTTCGCACGGCAAGTCGTCCCGCTGATGGAACTGCGTGCGGCATCGCAGGCCGAGTCGTCCAAGCTCGCCACCCTCCGCGATTACCTCCTGCCGCGGCTGCTGAGCGGGCGGGTGCGGGTGCGGTCGGCGGAGACGAGAGTGGAGGCCATCGCGTGAAGGCTCAGGCACCGACCGAGCGGCTCGTCGAGGACGATGCCGTCGCCCGACTGAACGCGCTCGGCCTGCCCACGGCCCGCGGCGCCGATCTCGACGCCGCGGCCGAGCGAACCAACGGTTCGGCCGTGCTCCTGGTCCGGCGGACGAACGCCGCGCTTCGCAAGCTCAATCCCCACCTCCCGGCCGCAACGACCGACGCCGTCGTCGTCTCCCTCTCCCGCCCGCCGCACCCCACGCTCATCGAGAACAACCGCCACTTCCACGGCCTGCTGACCGACGGCGTGCCGGTCGAGTACAAGGACGCCGCCACCGGCGAGACGCGCGGCGGGCGGGCGCGGCTGATCGACCTGGACCACCCGGCCGACAACGACTTCCTCGTCGTCCGGCAGCTCACGATCGCCGGGGTGAACGAGAAGGCGATCCGGCCGGACCTGGTGCTGTACGTCAACGGGCTGCCGCTGGTCGTGATCGAGCTGAAGGACCCGGCCAACGCCGCCGCAACCCTCGACGTCGCGATCGACCAACTCGGGCGGTACAAGACGGTCGCGCCGGACCTGTTCGTGCCGAACCTGCTGCTGGTGGCCAGCGACGGGCTGCTGACGCGGGCGGGGAGCATCACCAGCGGCCGGCAGCGGTTCACGCCGTGGCGGCCGGCGGCGGGCGGGGAGCCGACGCTCGAGGCGCTGATCCGCGAGTTGCTGAACCCGGCGGCGCTGCTGGACTACCTCCGGTCGTGCGTGGCGTTCGAGGAGGACGAGCGGGGGAACATCGTCAAGAAGGTCGCGGGGTATCACCAGTTCCGCGCGGTCCGCAAGGCGCGGGAAAAGGTCATCGCGGCGCAGGGGCTCGTCGCGGAAGAGTTGGTGCGGAAAACCCAGTCGGGCGTCGAGTACCACGGCAAGCCGGGCGGCGTGGTCTGGCACACGCAGGGGAGCGGCAAGAGCCTGACGATGCTGATGCTCGCCGGCACGCTCGTTCGGGCGGCGGAGCTGGCGAACCCGACGGTGGTGATCGTCACCGACCGCAACGACCTGGACGACCAGTTGTTCGACACCTTCGCGATGGGCCGGGCGCTGTTGCGGCAGGACCCCGTGCAGGCCGACAACCGCGAGCACCTTAAGCAACTGCTCGACCGGGCGAGCGGCGGCGTGGTGTTCACGACGATCCACAAGTTCACCGAAGCACATGACAAGATCAGCGAACGCCCAAACATCGTGGTGTTGGCCGACGAGGCGCACCGCAGCCAGTACGGATTCGTCAAGGGCGGTGCGCGGTGGATGCGAAAGGCGCTGCCGAACGCGACGTTCGTCGGCTTCACCGGCACGCCGCTGACCGCCGGCGACAAGGTCACGCGGCACGTCTTCGGCGAGTACGCCGACGTGTACGACATCCGCCAGTCGGTCGCCGACACCGCGACGGTGCCGATCTACTACGAGCCGCGGATCGTGAAGCTGACGATCGACGAAGCCGGCGCGAAGGCGGCGGAGGCGAAGATCGCGGAGTACGCCACCCGCGACGAGGACGGGCAGGAGACGCCGGAGAACATCCGCATCCCGGTGGAAGCGCTGTACGGCGCGTCGGAGCGGCTGGAGCGGGTGGCGATGTTCGTCGTGGAGCACTGGGACCAGCGGCGCGCGGCGATGGAAGGCAAGGCGATGGTCGTGACGATGAGCCGCGACATCGCCGCGCGGTTATATGACGAGATCCGCAAGCTCCGCCCGGCGTGGCACGACGAGGACGACGCCAAGGGCGCGATGAAGGTGATCATGACCGGCGGGCCGGACGACCCCGGGCACGTGGCGCGGCACGTGCGGAGCAAGGCGCAGCGGAAGGCGCTGGCGGACCGGTTCAAGGACCCGGCCGACGACTTCCGGCTGGCGGTCGTGGTGGACATGTGGCTGACGGGCTTCGACGTGCCGAGCGCCCACACGATGTACCTGGACAAGCCGCTGGCCGGGCACAACCTGATGCAGGCGATCGCGCGGGTGAACCGCGTCTACGGCGAGAAGCCCGGCGGGCTGGTCGTCGACCTGATCGGCCTGGCCGACCCGCTGGCCGACGCGCTGAAGACCTACGCGAACGCGACGGGCGAGACGGACGAGCCGGTGAAGAAGCTACAGGACGAGGCGATCCCGGCGATGCGGTCGGCGTTCGAGCAGTTGCTGGCGTTCTTCCACGGTTGCGACTACGCGGCGGCGCTGGAGGCGCCGCAGGCGAACGTGCTAAGCATTTACAAGTGGGCGATCGACCACGTGCTGGACGTGAGGCACAACGTCGGGGAGGAGACGGGCCGGCAACGCTTCCGCGGCATGGTCAAGCGGCTGGCGACGGCGTTCGCCCTGGCGGTGCCGCGGGAGGAAACGCGGGAGGTCGCGCCGCACCTGGCGTTCTTCCAGCGGGTGGCGGCGATGATCGGCAAGCGGCTGGCCGACGAGGCGGGGCCGCGGCCGGGCGCCGGCGGCTCGGCCGACATCGACGCGGCCGTGCGGCAGGTGATCGGCGGGGCGGTGGACGCGGGCGAGGTGATCGACCTGTTCGCCGCCGCCGGGCTCGACGCGGCCCGGCTGGACATTCTGAGCGACGAGTTCCTGGAGCGGGTGTCGGCCCTGGAGCAGAAGAATCTCGCGCTGGAGACGCTCCGCAAGCTGCTGAATGACCAGATCAAGGCGAGCGAGCGGTCGAACCTCGTGCAGGCGCAGAAGTTCCGCGAGGCGCTGGAGAAGGCGATGCTCGGCTACGTGAACAAGCAGGTCGGCACGGCCCAGATGATCGCGCAGCTGCTGGAGCTGGCGAAGTGGGTCCGCGAGGCGAAGCGGCACGGGGAGGATCTCGGCCTCAGCGGCGAGGAAACGGCGTTTTACGACGCCTTGGCCGAGAACGGGTCGGCCAAGGAGGTGATGAAGTCCGACCAACTCCGCCTGATGGCCCGCGAGTTGGCAGAGATGGTGAAGAAGATGCCCAAGCTCGACTGGACGCAGCGGGAGAGCGTCCGGGCCGACCTGCGGCGGAAGGTGCGGCGGCTGCTGGCCATGTACGGCTACCCTCCCGACCTCTCGGAGGACGCGACCCGGCTCGTGCTCAAGCAGGCGGAGCTGTCGACGGAGTATGCCGATTGAGGCGGAGATCGGTCGTCCCGCGCGCCGCCGAGTTGTTTACGGCTGCCGACCGGACCCGCGAGCCTGACCGGTCCGCGCCGGTTGAGGGATCCGGAGGCCACGTCGACGCCGCGGTTCGACCGAGGCCGCTCCTCCCTGCCCGTCAGTCCAGATGGGCTCGCTCGCGCCGATGCCGAGGGAGTACGCAGCCGATGTTGCCCGTACGGCGTCACCGATCGTGGCGCCGCGGACGAGGAACACGTTCGACATCCCAACCTTGGTCGAGCCGTCGTAGAGGTCGTTCAGAATCTTCCGGTCGAAGTTGCCGTGCCCTACGGCCACGCGCTTCAACCCTTGGTGTACGCAGGCCGGCGGCGACGGCGATCATCCCCGCGGCGGCACACCAGCGAATCGCGGTCATCCTTCGGACCCTCCGTTCGTGCCGCACCGCCGCTCCGGCCCAGCGCCGGGTCGAACTGGCGGTCCCATCGTGGTGAACGAGATTGGGACGCGGAGCCGGACACGGGTGTTCCCGGGAAGCGGAAGTATCCGCAACGTCGACTCCCGACACGCCGACGCACCCGGGGCCTGACGGCCCTCGGCTCGCCGGCCCCCCGCCCGTATAATCGCAGGTTCCCACCCCGAGGACCGCGCGCGACGATGGCCACCCTGCTTCAACTCACCAACGCCTCCAAGAGCTACGGCGACCAGACCCTCCTCGACCACGCCGACGCCACCATCGGCGACGACGTCAAGGTCGGCTTCATCGGCCGCAACGGCGCCGGCAAGAGCACCCTCCTCCGCGTCCTCCTCGGCGAGGAGGAACTCGACGGCGGCGAGGTGTTCCGACACCCCAGCCTCCGCCTCGGCTACCTCCGCCAGCACGACCCGTTCCTCCCCGGCGAGACCGCCCTCGACTTCCTCATGCGCGACAGCGGCCAGCCCGACTGGCGCTGCGGCGAAGTCGCCGGCCGGTTCGAGATCAAGGGCGCCTACCTCGACGGCCCCGTCAGCAAGCTCTCCGGCGGCTGGCAGACGCGCCTCAAACTCGCCGCGCTGCTGCTGCACGAACCCAACCTCCTGATGCTCGACGAGCCGACGAACTTCCTCGACCTGCGGACGCAGATCCTCCTCGAACACTTCCTCCGCGACTTCCGCGCGGCGTGCCTCATCGTCTCGCACGACCGGGCGTTCCTCGCCGCCACCTGCACCCACACCCTCGGCCTCGCCCGCGGCAAGCTCACCAGCTTCCCCGGCAAGGTCGATGCGTTCCTCCAGTTCGAGAGGGAGCGCCGCGAGCACGAGGAGCGCTCCAACGCCGGCATCCTCGCCAAGCGGCGCCACCTCGAAGACTTCATCGCCCGCAACAAGGCCCGCGCCAGCACCGCGGCGCTCGCGCAGTCCAAGGCCAAGGCGCTCGAGAAGCTGGAGGTCGTCGAGATCGAGTCGGACGAGCCGACGGCCAGCATCCGCGCCCCGCGGGTGGAGGGGCGCAAGGGGGCGGCGCTGCGCTGCCGAAACGTCACCATCGGCTACCCCGAGCGCGCCATCGCCAGCGGCATCGACCTGGAAGTCGATCACGGCACCCGCGTCGCCGTCGTCGGCGACAACGGCCAGGGGAAGACGACGTTTCTGCGCACGGTCGTCGAGTCGCTCAAGCCGCTGGCCGGCGACGTGCGCTGGGGGCACGGCTGCAAGATCGGCGTGTACGCCCAGCACGTCTACACGTCGCTCCCCGGCGACTGGACGGTCATCGACTACCTCCGCTCGAAGGGGCGCGGGCGGACGGAGCAGGAAGTCCTCGCCGTCGCCGGGGCGCTGCTGTTCCGCAAGTCGCACGTCGAGAAGCCGATCCCGGTGCTGTCCGGCGGCGAGCGGGCGCGGCTCGTCCTCGCGGGGCTGCTGCTCGGCGAGTTCAACGTGCTCGTGCTCGACGAACCGGGGAACCACCTCGACGTGGACACGGTGGAGGCGCTGGTGGACGCGCTGGTGGAGTACCAGGGGACGGTGGTGTTCACGAGCCACGACCGGCACTTCGCGTCGCGGGTGGCGACGAGCGTGATCGAGGTGCGCGAGGGGCGCGTGGTGGTGTACCCCGGCCGGTACGCCGACTACCTCGACCGCGTCGAGAAGGAAGTGGACGAGGGCGAACGGGAGGCGGCGGTGGGGAAGGTGAAGGCGCCGCCGGAGGTGGCGAAGGCCCGGCCGGTTGCGAAGGAGGCGCGGCGGGGGGAGAAGGAGGTCCGCAAGGAGATGAAGGCGCTGGAAAAGACCATCGCCCTGCTCGACGAGCAGAAGCGGGCCGCGAACGCGAAGCTGATGGAGACGACGAGCGCGGCCGAGGCGCTGCGGCTGCACGAGGAAGTCGCGGCGCTGACGGCGAAACTCGACCCGGCGGAGGAGCGGTGGCTGGAGTTGCAGGAGGAGCTGGACGGCTGACGGCAGAAGTTACCGGCCGGGTGTAAGGGTTACGCACCCATTCTTACCGGTGAGAAGTCAGAAAGCCCGGGGACGGTCGTCCCCGGGCTTCGTCGTTCAGTCGCTCCCGCCGAGGTCGGTCCACAGGTCGCCGAGGTCGTGCAGCCCGGTGTCGTCCGTGACGGTGTCCGTGGGAATCGGCAGCGGGTCGTCGCGGTCGAGGCGTGCGGCCAGAGGCATCATTCGGCCCTCGTGCGATGGGATGCCGGCGCCAGGCGGCGGCCGGCGACGGTGGGCAATGCACGCGCGGTGCCGTTGTGCCCGGCGAGCGGCGCGGCGGGAGCCCGCCGTGGGGGTGCGACCGGCATTTGCGACAAGGATTACGCAAAGCCCGCAGACGTGCGGGCGCAAAAAAGGACCGGCCGCGTACTACCTGACTGTCGCCCATTCAGTCGGGAAGCCGCGGCCGGTCTGCAGGAATGATACGCTCGCCACCCCGCCACGTCAAACGCGCCGGCGCCGATTCTTCCGACAGTACCGCCCGAAGTGTCGGGGCTTCCGACACCCTGTCAGGCGGGCATTGCGACGCCGCAAGCGGCGTAAGAGACGGTGGTGACGTTGGTTCGGGAGAATGCGGAGAAATCTGTAGGCGACGGCACTGGGCGTGCTTTGACCCGGAGCATCGCCAACTGTTCGCCCAACTCGCCCTTTCGCCCCAGTTGGCGATCTGTCCCGGCTCGCGCTCGCCCCGCGAGTCGGGACACATTTGAATCAACGGTTCCGGATCGCCTTCGGAACCCCGCCGGGGTTGGGTTTGAGGTTCGTCCTTGAGCCCATCCGCCTCCCCGACCCCGGCGGCGCCCGAACTTGTGACGTAAACGAAGAAGCCCACCCGTGGTTGCGGGTGGGCTTCGGTGTTTTTCGGTGAGACCGGCCTCAGGGGGTGACGCGCGCCGGGAACGGCGTCTGGCTGGCGGTGTCGGCGGCGCTGGTCCGCAGCGTCGGCATGAACTCCGAGCCCGGGTCGGACGTCGGTAGCTCCTCCTTCATCACCTGCACGATCGCCTCGCGGATGGCCAGGAAGGCGGCGGCGCACGTCGGGTCGAACTGCCGCCCCGCCTGCTTTTCCACCTCCGCGAACGCCGCCTTCGCCGGCTTCCCCTTCTTCCCCTCGTGGTACGGCCGGTCCGACGTCATGGCGTCGAAGGCGTCGGCCACCGCCACGATCCGCGCCAGCAGCGGGATTTCCTCGCCGGTCATGCGGTCGGGGTAGCCGGTGCCGTCCCAGCGCTCGTGGTGGTTCCGCACGATCGGCAGGATCGGCTTCAGCTCGGGGATGGTCGAGAGGATCTCCGCGCCCTTCGTGGTGTGCTCCTGCATGTGGGCGAATTCGGCCGGGGTCAGTCGGCCCGGCTTGCGGAGCACCGCGTCGTCGATGCCGATCTTGCCGATGTCGTGGAGCGGGGTGCCGAGCTTCACCAGCTGCAGCTGGTCGTCCGGCAGTTCGAGCTGCCGGGCCAGCAGCGTCGCGTACCGGGTGACGCGGCGGGTGTGGCCGCCGGTGTAGTCGTCGCGCAGCTCCACCGCCTGCGCCAGGATGGTGATCGTCTTGAGGAAGAACTCCTGCTGCTTGCGGAACAGCTGGGCGCTCTCGATGGCCGCCGACACGTGCGCCGCCAGGGCGTCGGCCAGCAGCAGGTCGTCCTCGTTGAACGGGTTCTGCTTCTGGTCCAGCCCGCGGTCGAGGTGGAGGACGCCGAGCCGGCGGCGCGGGGTCCGCAGGAGCACGCACAGCACGGAGGTCATGGCCCCGGCGTACATGCTCTCGGTGACCGGGCTGTCGCCCTCCTGGCTGAGCGCCCCGTACAGCAGCGACTCGCCCTTGGCGAACACCCGGGCGGTGAGCTTCTTCGAGTAGTGGAACCGGCCGTGCGCCTCGCCGTGCCCGACGGCCAGCGCCCGCAGCTTGAACACCGGCTCGGGGCTGTCGCCCTCGGCCAGCACGATCGCCCCGCGCTGGGCGTCGAGCACGCTGACCGCGTCGTTGAGGATGTTGTCGAGGAGCTGGTCCTCGTTCTGGGTGTTGGCGGCGTGGTGGCCGGCCCGCAGCAGCGCCCGGAGCTGGTCGCCGGCGCGCGGCAGCTGGTCGCGGGTGAAGGCGATGCGGTCGAGGCCGACCTCGAAGCTGCTGGGGACCGCGGCGACGACGTGCTGGTTGGACGGCGGCCCGTCGGTGCCGGCCTCGTCGGGCTCGACCATGACGGCGACCTTGCCGAACTGGACGATGTCGCGCGGCCGCAGCGGCTGCTCGCCGGGGCCGACGCGGACGCCGTTGACGTAAGTGCCGTTGGTGCTTTCCAGGTCGCGGACGTGCCAGGCGCCGTCGGCGAAGCGGACCTCGGCGTGCCGCCGGCTGACGGAGCTGTCGTCGAGGACGATTTCGAGCGACGCGAGGCGGCCGGCGCGGAGGATGGTGGGGGACTCCCACAGGCGCCCCTTCACCTCGCCGCTGATGCCCCGCAGTCGGATCGTGGTCCGTTTCACATCCGCCTCCGCGCCCACCTGTCCAGACGTGACGTGTCGAGTCCTAGGGTGTGGGTCGGGTCAAATCTATCACCAATACCGGTCCGGTGGGCCAGGATGTGGCCCAATTCTGTCGGATTTTTCGGCGGCGCGTCAGGACTGCGGTCCCAAACGGCTCCGAACGCCGCGCGGATGGGGTCGATTTCGGTCTGTGCTGCGCAAATCCGGTTTTGCGCAGAGTCCTACTGGTGAACGGGTTAGGTGAGGTCCGGGTTACGGTCTTGGTGGAAAACCTGGCGAACCTGTTGACGTGCGGGGTGGCTGCGGAGTACAGTTCAAGTGGCCCGCCGGTGTGGCGGTCGGTGAATGGGCGACACCGACCGAAACCCGGCGGGCTTTTTCGTTTCTCCGGCCGCTCGGCCGGACAGATAATCTTCATCAAGCAATTGTTCGACGGCTCGGGAGGCTTCTCCTATGCCCACCCAGGTACTCATCGGGAAGGCAACGCTCCGGCTCGTCACCGGTGACATCGCCGACCAGGAGACCGACGCCGTCGTTACCGCCGCACACTGGCGGCTCAACAAGGGCACGGGCACGGACGGCACCATTCACACCAAGGGTGGCCCACGCATCTACGAGGAGTGCCTGCGCATCGGGGGCTGTCCCGTCGGCGACGCAGTCATCACCACCGGCGGCGACCTCCGGGCGCGACACGTCATCCACGCGGTCGGTCCGGTCTGGCGCGGCGGCGACGAGTACGAACCCGTGTTGCTCGCGAGTGCCTACCGGCGCAGCCTGGAGGTGGCCGCCCGGCACGGCCTGCGCAGCATCTCGTTTCCGTCCATTTCCACCGGTGCGTTCGTCTACCCCATCCGCCAGGCCGCCCCACTCGCGCTCGGGACGATCATCGCGTTCCTGGAGCGGGAACGGCACGACCTCGACGAGGTGAGGATGGTCCTCTACACCCGCGAGAACGACAAGGCATTCACGGTGTTTGCCGAGGCACTGGAGAAGATCCTGTCACAGCGAGCCGGGTACGGGGCCGCCGAACCCCGCCCGACACCTGACGCCGGCCGCTGATACGCGTCCCGTGACCCGCAACGCACCGGGTGGCCTTACGGCCCGCCGCTCGCCGGGCGCGCCGCTACTTCTTCGGCGGCGGTGCCGGCGGCGGTGGTGCCGGCGGTGGCGTTGGTGCCGGCGGCGGCGGCGGAGCCGCCGCGGCGCGGAGGTGCTCCAGCGCCGCCCGCGCTGCGGTCAGCTCGGCGGTCGCCGCGTCCAGCGCCGCCTTCGCCGGCGCCACCGCCGCGGCGGCCGCGTCGGCGGCGGCCTTCAGCGGCGGCACGGCGTCGGCCGCGGGTTTCACCGTCGGCGTCACCGCGGCCACGGTCTTCTGCGCATTCGCCAGCGCCGTCGAGGTGTCGGTGAACGTCTTGGTCGCGGCGGCGTGCTTGTCCGTCGCGGCCTTCAGCTGCGTCGCGGCGGTCGCGGCGGCGCCTTTCGCGCCTTCCAACTCCTTCTGCCGCGCCGTCACGCCCTCGGCCCCCTTCTTCGCGGCCGCGGCCAACTCCGGGTTCGTCGGCGCCTTCGCGGCGGCGTCGGCCAGCACCTTCGCCGAAGCCGCGTCCGCCGCGAGCAGCGCCTCGACCGCCCCCACCTTGTTGCCCATCGCCGCCGCCGGCGGGGCGAGCTTGTCCGCCTCGACCTTCGCCGCGTCGGCCGCGGCCTTCTGCGCGGTCATCGCCGGCGTCAGGTCGGTCACCTGCTTCTGCGCCGCGGCCAGGTCGGCGGCCAGCTTCGCCGCGTTGGCGACCGCGGCGGCGTGGGCGTCCGTCGCCATCTTGTTCTTCGCCGTGGCGGCGTCGAACGCGGCCTGCGCGCCCTTCGCCTTGGCGTCGGCGGCGACCAGCGCGGCCTCGGCCTGCTTCACGCGCTCCGCGGCCGGCGGCGGGTTCGCGTCCAGCTGCGCCACCACCTTCGTGTCGGCGACGTTCCACACCTTCACGGCCCCGGACCAGTCGCCGCCGATGACCTTGGCGTTCTCGTGCGTCACGACCACCTGCAAGCCCAGGTCCGGCAGCGGCTCGAACTGCTTCTGCACGGCGCCGTTCTGGTCCCACAGCTTCGTCACCCGGTCGCGGCCGGTGCTGGCGAGCTTGCCGTCATGGGTGAACCACACCGCCGCGGCCCCGCCGCCGTGCGCCGCCCAGTTCTTGATGTTGCCGCCGTTCTCCATCTCCCACAGCTTCAGCGTGCCGTCCTCGCTCGCCGACGCCACCACGTTCGAGTCGTCGCGCCACGACAGGCCGGTGATCATCGCCGTGTGCCCGCGGAGGTTGAAGAACTCGCGGCCGGTGAACGCCTCCCACACGAACAGGCCGCCGTTGCGGTCGCCAGTCGCCAGCAGCACGCCGTCGGGGCTGTACTCCACCTGCGTCACCCAGTCCGTGTGCTTCTTGATCTCGCGGAGCACGGAGCCGTCGGCGGTCGAATAGATGCGGACCATCTTGCTCGAACTGCCCGCGGCGATCTGCGTCTGGTCGGCCGAGATGTCCGCGGACAGAATCGCGTCGTTCTCGATGCCGACCTCCGTCACCTTCTCGCCGGTCTCGACGCGGTACAGGACCGCTTTGCCGCTCTGCCCGCCGCGGCCGCCGGCGGCGAGGACGAACTGCGCGTTGCGCGAGAACTTGATGCTGTTCACCTGCCCGTGCGGGAACGGCAGGACGCCGGCGAGCTGACCGCTGTCGGAGTTGTACAGCAGCACCTGCTTCTGCCCGCCGACGGCGACGAGCGGCGCCCACGGGCTCGCGGCCAGCGCCGTGACGGCGCCGGGGCGGCGGGCCTTCACGAACGGGTCGAGCGACAGCTTGCCGGCCGCGGGCATCGGCGGCGGGCCGGGCGGCCGGCCCTTCACGACCGACTTCAGGCCGATGTCCACCGCCTTCGGCGCGAGCTTGACCATGCTGCCGCTGTTCTCGCGGCCGCCCTGCTCGACCCACAGCTTGAGCAGCGCCAGCTGCGGGTCGGGAATCTTGGTCCCGCTCGGCGGCATCTTCGGTTCTTCGAGGTGGGCCGCGAGCGCGTAGAGGCGCGACTTGCCGGGGTTACCGGGGACGACGACGGCGCCGCCGGCGCCGCCCTTCTGGAGGGCGGCAAACGTGGCGACGTTGAGGTCGCCCTTCTGCTTGTCGTTGCCGTGGCAGTTGGTGCAGTGCTGGCGCAGCACCGGCAGCACGTCGTCGTCGAACGTGGGCCGGGCCGGGTCGGCGCTGGCGCGCGGGGCGATCGCGATGGAAGCAGCAACAACGAGAATCGACCGGAACATCTCGGGGAGTCTCGGGTGTGGGCAGGTAGTTGAGTTGCCGCTTGTGGCGTTGCACCGCGGTGCAACGCCGCAAGCGGCGGAGGAGGGTTAGTGGTTGAACATGAACTCGCGGGAGTTCAGCACCGCCCAGAACACGTCCTCGAGCGCCTGCTGCGGGTTCGAGCTCGCCTGCACGGCGGCCAGCAGGCGCGTCATCTCGGTGGCGGTCGGCGGGCGGCTCAGGCAGCGGATGTAGATCTGCTCGATCACGAACGACGGCGGCCGCTTCTCCGCCAGCAGTTTCGTCACGATGCCGCCGCGGCTGATGTTCGACGCCACCGTGTCGCCGTTGAGCAGGTGCAAACTCTGGCTCAGCGTCGGTTCGAGCCGCACCTCGCAGGAGCACACCGTGTCGCGCGTCGGCCGGCCGAACGTCGTCAGGAAGTAGTTCGACACCTGCCCGTCGGCGATCTGCACCGCCCGCGAACCGACCGGCAGGCCGGGGAACTTGTTCTTCACTTCCGTCACCTGGCCGAGGATGTCGAGCATCGTCTCGGCGCGGATGCGGCGGATCGGGCCGCGGGCGAAGTTCCGCGTGTCGCCCTCGTTCGTCGGCGTCGGCCGGGTGTCGCGCTGGTACGCCCGCGACATGCAGATGTCCTTCACCAGCCGCTTGAAGTCGTAGCGGTACTCGGTGAACTTCTTCGCCAGCTCGTCGAGCAGCTCGGGGTTCGACGGCGGGTTCGAGATGCGCACGTCGTCCGGCTCGTCGATGATGCCGCGGCCGAAGAAGTGCGTCCACACGATGTTCGACAGGTTGCGGGCGAAGTACGGGTTCTCCGGGCTCGCCAGCCAGTTCGCCAGCACCACGCGGCGGTCCTTCCCGGCCACGTCCGCGACGGCCCCGCCGAGGAACTTCGGCGGCATCGGCCGGCGGTGCAGCGGGTGGTTGATCTCGCCGCCGCCGCCGTTGAACACGATCAGCTCGCGCGGGTCGTCGCCGGGCTTGCGGCCGATCTGGCTGAAGAAGCTGGCGAAGCCGTAATAATCGTCCATCGTCCAGCGGTCGAACGGGTGGTTGTGGCACTGCGCACACTGCACCCGCATCCCCATGAACACCTGGGCGACGTTCTCCGTCACCTTCACGATGTCGGTCTCGATCTGGTAGTAATTCGTCGCCGGGTTGCGGAAGGTGCCGCCGTTGGCCGCGAGCAGCTCGCGCACCCACTCGTCGGTCGGCACGTTGCGGGCAATCTTGTCCTGCAGCCAGGTGTAGTACAGCAGCATCGCCTTGTAGCTGACCTGGTTGCTGCTGCGGATCTGCAGCAGCTCGGCCCACTTCAGCACCCACAGCTCGGAGAACTCCTTGCGGGCCAGCAGCTCGTCGATGAGCAGCTCGCGCTTGTTCGGCAGCGTGCTGACCATGAACCGGGCGAACTCGTCGGCCGTCGGCAGCAGGCCGGTGATGTCGAGGAAGACGCGGCGGACGAACACCTCGTCGGTGCAGGTGCCCGACGGCTCGACGCGCAGCTTCTTCAGCTTGTTGTGGACGTGGGTGTCGACGTAGTTGTTCTCGGGGGCGTTGTTCCAGGTGAACGCCAGCCCCTTCGGCAGCGTGATGAACGGCACGCCGATGGTGAACGTGTGGAACCGGGCCATCACGAACGCCTCGCCGCGGTCGCCGGCCGTGACCGACCCGTCGCCGTCGGCGGCGATCTTCGCGGCGGTGTCGTTGCTCGACATGAACAGCGCCAGCGCGGTCACGTCGCGGTCGGTGCCGTCGGCGTACTTGGCCCGCGCCACGATCCGCTGCTTCTCGCCCTTGCCGTCGAGGACGGCGCCGGGCGGGTAGACCTCCATGCTGACCGGCAGCGCCACGGTGGCGGGGTCGTTGGGGGCGTCGGCGTCGAGCCAGCGGATGATGGTCTTCGTGTAGTCGTCGCCGTCCTTGAGCTTGCCGCCGCCGGTGTGGGGGACGCGGCCGCAGGCCTTGTCGACCAGCAGCGACTCGTTCGGCAGGGCGAGGTTGATGCGGCGGCCGTTCAGCTCGCGGGTGAGGCGGAAGTGGTCGCCGTCGGGGTCGAAGCCGAACAGGGAGAGGCGGAAGCCGTCCTTGCCGCGGGCGGCGCCGTGGCAGCCGCCCTGGTTGCACCCGGCCCGCATGAAGATCGGCATCACGTCCTTCTTGAAGGACACCGGCGGGTCCACGCTCGCCTGCGCCACCTTGACCGGCACCTTGAGCGCCTGCCCGGCGACGGTCACGTTCATCTCGGTGGCGCCGTCGGCGACGGGGAACACGACGCCCTTGTCGGCGCGGGCGAGCGCCGGGTTGGCGAAGGCGATTTGCGCCTGGTCCGTCACGTCGCGGGTGATGCCGTCCGGCTGGGTGAGCTGGACGACGAACGCCTGGCTGTCGCGCTTGGTTTCGAGGTTGATGTCCGCCGGGTAGACGGCGACCTTCGGCCCGGCCGCGGGCGGCGCGGCGGGTTGCTGCGCGACGGCGGCGGGGGCGGCCGCGGCGAGCAGGGCGAAGGTCAGGAGCGTCGGTCGCATGGCGGGAACCTCTGCGGTCGTCGTGCGTTACTGCGGCTGGCGGTGGCGCCAGTAGTTCGGGTCGCGGCGGCCGTGGTAGACGGCCGAGACCCAGACGAAGTCGTCGTACTCGAAGAACACGATCAGGTACCCGAACCGGCGGACGACGCACTTGCGGAAGCCGTTGCCGTGGGGCGGGAACAACTTCGGCTGCCGGCCGATCAACCCGACCGCGGCTTCCACCTCGTCCGAGAAGTCGTACCCGATGTCCGCCCGCTGGTCGTTGAGGTACGTGATCGCCGCGCGGAACTCGGCGTCCGCCTCGGTGTGAAACACGACCGGCTTCACGGCCGCCCCTCGCGGACCCGGCGGAATACCTCTTCGGCGGGAATCCCCTTCTCCTGGCCAGACTCGATCTCCCGCCGGCGACGGTCGAGTACGGCGTCGAACGCAGGATCGATCTCGAACGGGACCGATTCCTGAAGCGCCTGCGCCGCTTCCAACCGCTCATCCGGCGGGAGCGCGAACAGCGGCTGGAGCAGTTGCATCGTGGCTTCGCTCATCGCTTCCCCCCCTCACCACACCGGGCACGCGGCCAGGGCGTAGACCATCAGCCCCACGGCCGCGGCGCCGCCGACGCATTGTAGCGCGCCGATCACCACCGCCTTCGTGCCGCTGAACTCGCGGTCGTCGGCCAGCGACATCGCCCGCCGCGTCGCCGCGCCGTGGCCACCGATGACGATCATCAGCGCCCCGATCAGCCCGACCGCCACGAACCCGTACCACGGCGTCGCGGTCTGCTTCCCCTCCTTCGGCAACCCGTCGGGGCCGAGCGCGGCCAGCAGGACCGCCGCCACGCCGACCGCGGCCAGGAGGCTCATCCCCCACCACGTCAGGCGGGGCTTCAGGGCGGGGGCGCTCACGGCTTCTTCGCCGGCGGCGCGGCGGGGGGCGGGGTCGCGGGTGCGCCGGCCTTCTCGCGGGCCTCCTGTTCCAGCCGCAACTGTTCGAGCCGCGTCAGCCGGCGCATCGGCTGCCCCATCGGCATCGGCGGCGGCATGGGTGTCGCCATCGGCGTCGGCGCTGCCACGGCAGTCTTCGGCGCGATCGGCACGTCGATCCGCAGCTCGGTGCCGCCTGTCGCCAGCGTGATGACGTCGCCGTTCTGCTCCAGCACCACCTGGCAGAACACGCCGCCGTGCTTCCCGGCCGGGCTCGTCTTGTCGGCCGCGATCGGGAACACCAGCTCCTTCGTGTCCTTCGTCAGCTCCAGGTCCGTAGTCGTCACCTTCGCCGGCAGGCCGAACACTTTGACCTTCGCCTTCCCCTCGAACGGCGCCGCCACCGTCACCTTGCAGAACAGCTGCGTGCTCGCGCCCTGCTCCACCGCCGGCCGCTCGGCCACGAGCGTCACCGGCGGCGGCGCCACCTCCAGCGTGAACAGCTGGCTGCTCACCCACACCGGCCCCTTGCCGGCGTCGGACACGGCCGTCACCGCGGTCTTCCACTTGCGGACCCCCGCGGTCGGGGCCGAGTTCAGCGCGAGGATCGTTTCCGTCGCCTCGGGCGGGATCGTCGCCGAGCCCTGGATGCCCATCCCCGGCGGGGTGAACAGCGGGAACACGGTGATCGCCCCCTTGAAGCCCTCGGCCCGCGTCGCCTTCACCTTCAGCGAGTACGCGCCGTTCTGCACGACCGGCACCTTCGGCTCGACCACGTCGATCTTGAACGGCGCCGCCTCCGTGACGGCGACGGCCGTGCGGTCGAAGTAGTGGCGCGTGTACGGCGTGTTGTTCTGGCCGACGCTGAACACCGCGTCGAACGACGTGCGGGCGGGGATCACGGTCTTGCCGTCGGCGTGGGTCGCGGTGATCGGCGTCAGGAAGCCGCCGACCGCGGCGTCGGGCGCGGCCTCGAACACCACCGGCACCACGCCCTGCCCGGCGTCCATCGGCTCGGCCGCGGCGGTGACGCCCGGCGGCAGCTTGCCGAGGCCCATCACCAGCGGACCGCCGAAGTCGGCGCGGTTGGCCTGCAACAATGCCGCGTAGCGGTTCCCCTTCGGCACGCTGATCGTCTGCCGCTCCTGGTTGGCCGGGTTGTTCCCGTCCACCCGCGGGATCGTCGTCGTGACGCCCGGCTGCACCGGCGTCACCTCGATGCGGTAGAAGTGGTCCGGGCCGCCCTTCTGGAGGTGGTCGTGGACCCAGACGGCGTACTCCTTGTCCTCCGGCACGGCGAAGCGGATGTAGCTGTCCGGCCCGCCGCTGTCGTCGTTGCCGGCGATCGCGGCGCCGGTGATCTGGCCCACGGTCATCACCGGGTCGAGCGGGGAGCCGAGTTGGCGGGCGTAACAGCGGACGTCGAACACCTGCCCCTTCTTCGCGGCGAACTTGAAGTAATCGACCTCACCGGGCTTGGACACGACGCCGTTGAAGGCGCCCGGAGCGGCGCCGGGCGTGGCCGCGGCCACGGCGTTGTTCGTCCCCGCCTCGACGGCGTTGGGCAGGTCGGCGACGCGGCACCGGATGCCGGCCGGGTGGACGCCCTCGGGCGTCTGGCAGTGGAGCCGGGCGTTCGGCCCGTCGCCCGCGGGGATCTTCACCTTCTGCTTGATCGGCCCGGCCGGGTCGCCGAGGAACGTCACCTCCAACTCCT
>DASPHQ010000941.1:0-7006 GCA_035629595.1 Urbifossiella sp.
GTGATGGGAACTTCACCCGGGGCCTGACGGCCCTCGGCTCGCCGGCCGGTCCGCGCGCCGCGCCACGAATACCTCCACTGTCGTCGCCCGCCACGACCGCGCCGGCGCCGCCGTAGCCCCGCCCTCCCACTCCTCCACCGCCGTCGCCGTCGGCAACTCCGCTGCACCTGGCACGGTCTTTCCCGCGTGCCGCAGCACGTTCCCGCCGTCGGCCGCCTCGCACGCGCACACTGGGCCGGCGAACACCACCTCGAACCCGTCCGTAAACGTCCGCGTCAACCGGTCGCGCAGGTGACTCCGCAGCGACACGCCGCGCGACGGCCAATGGCGACCAAGCTGCCGCGCCGTCAGCGTCAGGCCGAGCAGCGCCCGGTACAGCACGCGGAGCCGCTCGGGGTTGTTCCGGTAGTGCATGAACCGCTGGGCCAGCGCGTCCGGGTCGGGCGCCGCCGGGTCGGCGTAGGCGAGCACCTCGGCCGCGAGCGGGTGCCGCGCCGCCGCCCACATCCGCGCGAAATCCGCGAACGCCGCCCACGGCACCGCCAGCACCTCGTCGAAGTCGTCGGCGGCCGGCAGGAGTGCCCGCTGCGCCTCGGTGACGACTTCGAGGACGCCGGGGTCGCGTGCGAAGTTCGGCAGCGGGAATTCGCCGCGGGCGATCAACTCGGCGAACGCCGCACCGGGGCTCGTCGCCAGGTCGAGGACGTGGAGCACGACGCCGCCGGGGCGCAGGACGCGGCGGAACTCGTCGCGCGCCGCACCCAGGTCCGGGAGCGTGTCGAGGACGCACAGCCCGAGCACGCCGGCGAGCGAGCCGTCCGCGAACGGCAGTGCGGTGACGGGGGCGGGCGTCACCGCCGCGTCGGGGAAGCGCGTCCGCAGTACGTCGAGGAACGGGGCGGACGTGTCGGTGTGGGTGGCGTCGGCGAGGCGGTCGGGCGGGAGCCACGCCCGCAGCTGGCCGCCGCCGGCGCCGACCTCGACCAGCGGACCCGGGGGAACGAAGCGCGAAACCGCGGCGCGGACGACGCGGCGGGTGAGGGCGTCCCACGGGGCGCGGACGCGGTCGAGGCGGGCGAGCAGCGCGGGGTCGTGCCACGGGGTCATTGGGCTATGCTATCACCGGCCCCGCCGCTTGCGGCTTCGCGTTCCGCAGCGCGAAGCCGCAAGCGGTGGAACCCTCACTCCCCGACGATCTCCCACGGGAAGTCCCACAGCCCGAGGCGCGTCTGCCCGCTGTTCGCCTCCAGGATCGCCAGCCGCGGCTGCGTCGGGTGGAACGACAGCGCCAGCGCGTCGCCGCGCCACGACCGCACCAGCCGCCCCGTCTCCGTGTCCCACACCGCCAGCTTGGCCTCGCCCTTGCCCAGGAACCCGCGACCGCCGCCCGGTCCGCCCTTCGGCTGCGGGTTCCCCGCGAGCGGCCCCGCGAACGGGTTCGGCCGCGGCACCGCCGGCGTGTACAGCAGCGCCGCCAACCGGCCGTTCGCCGACACCGCCGCCTGCACCCGCGTCGCCCGCTCGGACGGCTCCCCGCCCTCCAGCGCCGGCCGCGCCTTCCCGGTCGCGGCGTCGAACACCGCCGGCGGCACGAACCCCCGCACGACCAGCACCCGCGAGCCGTCCCGCGCCGCGGCGAGCGTGGGGTGGTGGGTCGGCCCACCCTCCACGCCGAACGGCGACTTCGCCACCCCGTCCGGCGGCCCCGCCGCCCACTGGCGCTTCCCGTCCAGCCCGTAAGCCTCGACCGCGCCGGCGTCCGTCAGGGTCACCACGCGGGCGGCGTCCGGCGTGAACAGCAGCGCCCGGAACGACCCCTTCACCGGGCCGGAGCGATTGCCGTCGGTGAACTCCTTCGCCCCGAGGGTGCCGCTGCCGATCGAGAACTGCGGCACCGGCGTTCCCGCCTCGGGCACCAGGTAGCGGATCGTCTTGCCGTCCGGCGTGGGGGTGAAGTGGTAGGCGTCCTCGGGGATGGGAATGTTCTCGCGGCCCGAGTACACCTCCTCGACCCCGGGACGGCCCGGCCGCTGAACGGAACTCCGCTTCCACACCTGGAACGACGACGCCCCGCTGATGAGGCCGGACTCGCGGACGACGGTCAGCAGGTACTTGTCGCTGGGGAGGAAGCCGACAACCGACCCCCGCGCCGGCAGGTGGTACAGGTCGCCGACGGTGTTCGGGACATCGGCCGCGACGACGAGGAAGTCGCCGGCCCCGGCCACGAGCTTCGCCATCGCGCCGGCCGCGTCGCCGTCGGGCCGCTGACCCTGAATCGCCAGCAGGCTGCCGTCGGCGGTCCAAAACACGTTCCGCGGCAGGCGGATGTTCAAGTCGGACCAGTGCCGCAGCCGCGGCGCCCCGGGCCGCTCCTGCGGCTCCTTGTCGTCCTTCTTCGGCTGCGCCTTCGGCTCCGGCTGCGCGGCCGCGACCGGCGCGGCCGCCGGCGGGTCGGCCACTGCGGGCGGGTCGGCGAAGCCGGCGGCGAGCGCCGCCCCGGCCGCGAGGGTGAGTGTCAGAACGCCGCCGAGCAGCACGCCGCGCATCGAAAAGCCTCCGCGGGCGAGCCGGACGACGGCCGCCGGCAGGGGTGCCCCCGCCGCCCACGCCGCCGCCAGCCCGCAGGTGTTCGAGACCAGTTCGTCCGGCACCGCCGCCCGCCCGTCGGCCAGCACGCCGGGAAGCGCCGCCGCGCTCAGCACCACGCCGCGCCGCGTCAAGCGTTCCGCCAGCCGCTTCCGCCCGTTCGCCAGCCGACTGGAAAGCGTCCCCTCGGCGACGCCCAGCGCCTTCGCCGCGTCGGCCCGCGACAGCCCTTGCAGGTCGCACAGCACGATCGGCTCACGGTGGTGCGCCGGCAGTGCCGCCAGTTCCTCGTGCAGCGCCGGCCCCACGTCGAGCGGCGGCGGCGATTCGGGCGCGGGCACGTCGGGGAACGCGGCCACGGTCGTCTCCCGCCGCGCGCGCCGCAGCGCGGTCCGCCGCGCCCGGCCGGCCACCTTCACCGCCACGCCGTACAGCCAGCTGCCGAGGCGATCGGGCTTCCGCACCGACCCCGCCGAGCGCGCCAGCACCAGGAACGCCGCCTGGAAGGCGTCCTCGGCGTCGGGGAGGTTGCCGGTGACGCGGCGGCACACGGCCAGGACCATCGGACCGTGACGGCGGACGAGGGCGGCGAACGCGGCCGGGTCGCGGCGGCCGGCGAACCGGGCCAGCAGCGGCCCGTCGTCCGGGTCGGCCGGGTGCAACTGCCGGAAGATCGCCCCCGGCCGGGTCGCGGACATCGCCTCCCCCTCCGCCGGGATAGTGCCCGGTCGGCCGCGGGCGCGTCACGGAATCCGCGGGCCGTCAGAAATGACACCAACTCCGATCGATCCGCAACCACTCGCCGCAAGTCGCGTCCAGGCAAGGACTCGCGCCACGTCCGGGCCGACCGCGTCGTTCCAATAGTGATTCTTCCAGTTGACTCAATGCTTCTGGGACTGGGTCCCCCCTTCTCCTGGAACCAATTATCTCCGCCAGAACGACCCGTGCGTCAGCCGTACTTGCGGTGGCAGTCGGCCGACGACATCTTCGCCGCCTTCACCAGCCCACCGGCCACCCGCTCGCCCGCCGGGTCGAGGTACAGCCGGCCGCTCCCCGCCCCCAGCCGCGGGTCGTAGCCGTCGATGTGGACGTTGAAGATGTACGCCCCGTCGGTGGTGGCGCGGAACCAGTGGACGTTGTCCTTGTGGTCCGAAATCGTGCTCACCTCGCCGGGGTCGAACTCCTTGTCGATCGTCGGCCGGATCAGGTAGTGGTCGGCGGCCGTCTCCACCCGGTCGTAGTGCTTCCCCACCCACCGGCCCTTCAGGATGATGAACCCGGTACACATGTTCGCGTGCCCGTGCGGCACGATCGACCGGCCGCGGCCGCAGCCGAAGATCTGCTTGCCGAACCCCGGCGCCGCCGGCAGCCCGCCGGTGCCCCCGAGGTTGAAGCCGGCGCTGAGGGCGCCGTTGTCCGGCAGCTTCCGCTGCTCGATCTCGTCGAGCTTGATCAGCCGGCACAGCGCCGGCAGGTCCACCCGGCGGTACAGCGCCTCCATCTGCTCCTGGAACTGGAGGTCGGTGAACTTGCGGCCGCGGAGGTCAGCGGTCATCGCGCCGAGCTCCTTGAACCAGGCGTCCACGGTCGGCCGCACCTCCTGGGCGAACAGGTCGCGGCGCCAGCACGTCTCGATCAGCCCGTAGGCGACGAGGGCGCCGAGGAACTGGGAACCGAACTCGCGGCGGGTGGTGTCCACGACGGACCTCCAGGGAAAGGGGTAGGTGAGGAGTGAGGAGTGAGGAGTGGGGAGGGAGAACCATCTCTCCTCACTCCCCACTCCTCGCTCCTCACTCGTCCTCCACGGTCAGGCCGCAGAAGCAGTCCTCGGTCTCCGCCGCGGTCAGCCAGAACTCGCCGGGGCCGTAGTCGGCGGCCTTCCGGTCGGCGGCGTCGGGGTGGTCCTCGCCGCGCGGGTCGCGGACGCGCACCCGGTCGGCGTCACGGTCGTACCCGAGCAGCGCGTAGCAGTGCTGCGGCGTGATCCAGTCGTAGAGCGGCTTGGTGAACGTCCCGTCGGTGCCGCCGAGCACCATCAGCCGGGTGCCGGCCAGTTCCGTCAGGTAGTCGCGGAACCACGCCCGCTTCGACAGGACGTGGAGCGGCGCGAACCCCATGCCGGTGAGGTTCGTGCGGCCGGTCCGCCCCTTCCCGGTCAGCAGTTCGATGCCGTAGCCGTAGGTGAACACGCGGCCGGCCTGGAGGTCGGTGAGCTTGCCGGCCGCCGTCTCGAACACCCACCCCCACGGCCACGGCCCCGACCCGGTGCCGCCGCCGGGGTCGGTCGGCGCCACGTCCTGCACGGGCTGGTTCGGGAATGCCACCTGGTACGACCCGCCGCCGAGGTCGGTGGCCATGGTGCACAGCTGATCCGGCCGCTGGTACGCCATGCCGACCAGCGCCGACAGGAACCAGCAGTCGTTCCAGTTCCACTGGCGGAGGGTGCGGTAGTCGGGGGGATCGAGCACGCGGCACCTCGGATTGAACGATACCCGACGGCCAACGACGGGGGAAGGGTCAAAGCCCGGGGCCGGCCGTCCGCGGGCTTCTCGCGCCCCGCCCGCGGTCTAGAATCGACCCCGTGCCCCCGGAGCCTCCCATTCGCCGGCGTCGAGGCACTGAAGAATTCGCACGGCTCGGGGCTTCGCCGCTCGCGGCGGACCGGAGGCACTCTCCCCTTTGCTCACCCGCGTCACTCTCGCCGACCGCTCGTACCTGTTGTTCGCCCCGCCGCCGGGGCCGACCGCGCCGCCGCTGGTCGTCGTCCTCCACGGCTCGGGCGGCACTGCCGCGTGGGCCGACGACGAGACCCGCTGGTCCGCCGCCGCCGCCCGCCACGGGTTCGCCGTCGCGCTCCCCGACGCGCTGCCGCCCGACCCCGCGAAGCCGCCGACATTCCTCACCAACGCCGCGCGGTGGGACGTGGGGAGCGGCGGCGACGAAGACCTGCTCGACGCTCCCGAATCCCGCCCGGACGATCTCGCGTTCCTGTCCGCCGTGTTCGACGACGCCACCTCGCGCGCCCGAGCCGACCCGCGGCGCCTCTACCTCACCGGGTTCTCGAACGGCGCCGCGATGGCGTTCCGCGCCGCGGCCGAGCTGAGCGAGCGCGTCGCCGCGGTGGCGCCGGTCGCCGGGTACTGTCGCGTTCCCGATACCTTCCGCCCCGCCCGGCCGGTGCCGACGCTCTACCTCATCGGCACCGCCGACCCGCTCGTGCCGGTCCGCGGCGGCGCCGTCCGCAGCCCGTGGAAGCACCGCCTCGTGCGGCGCCCCCCGGTCGCGGAGTCGCTGTCGCGGTGGGCGCGCGTCCTGGGGTGTTCGCCCGACCCGGTGGAAGAAGCGGACGCGGACGGCGTTCGCACCGACGTGTACCCGGGGCCGGTGCCGTTCCGGGCGGTGACGGTCGAGGGGCTGGGGCACCACTGGCCCGGCGGCAAGGGGCAGTTGAACCACCGCGTCGCGGGGCCGCCCTCGGGGTTCCTCGACGCGACAGCGTTCATCTGGGAATTCGTGCGGGATTGTCACCATTGAAGGGGTGAAGGGGTGAAGGGGTGAAGGGGTGAGAAGCCACCGCGGGTCACCCCTTCACCCCTTCACCCCTTCACCCCTTCATGCCTGTCTCTTACTCTAACCCCCCGGCCGACTCGCACCCCCATGTTCCGCGTAGGACACCGCGACATGCTGACCGCCTCTCCCGACCAGCGGACCCCGCGGCGCTCGCTCCGCGCCGCGGCCGTCGCCCTCGCCCTGCTGCTGTTCGCCGGCCCGGCGCTCGCCCAGGACGCGCCGCCGGCGCCGGCGAAGAAGCCTAGCGGGGAAGCCAACCTCGTCCTCCCCGACCTCAACAAGGCGACGTTCGTCGGCGGGATCGGCGGGAAAGACCTCCTGTACCTCGGCCTCGTCGTGTCCGTCGCCGGGCTGGTGTTCGGCCTCGTCGTCTACAACCAGCTCAAGAAGATGGCCGTCCACCGCACCATGCTCGAGGTCAGCGAGCTGATCTACGAGACGTGCAAGACGTACCTGTTCACCCAGGGGAAGTTCCTCGCGATCCTCTGGTTGTTCATCGGCGCCATCATCACCCTCTACTTCGGCTACCTCACTACCTACACCGACCCCGTGACCGGCGTGTCGCAGCACGGGTTCCCGCCCGAGCGGGTGGCGATCATCCTGTTCTTCAGCGTGGTCGGCATCCTCGGCAGCTACGGGGTGGCGTGGTTCGGCATCCGGGTCAACACCTATGCGAACTCCCGCACCGCCTTTGCCAGCCTCGAGGGCAAGCCCTATTCGGTCTATGCGATCCCGATCAAGTCGGGTATGAGCGTCGGCATGCTGCTGATCAGCGTCGAGCTGCTGATCATGTTGATCATCCTGATGTTCGTGCCGGGTGAGCTGGCCGGCGCGTGCTTCATCGGGTTCG
>DASPHQ010000942.1:0-7053 GCA_035629595.1 Urbifossiella sp.
AGGGCCGGGCCGAAGCGGGCGCGGACCGAGGCCACGCTCTCGACCACGACCACGATCACGCTCGCCACGATGGCCCAGATGAGCGCCAGGTCGAACGCCCGGCCGGCGCGGGTGTCGGCCTCGAACACCACCTCGTAGACGCGGCGGCGCCACCCGGCCGCCGGCTTCTGGTCGAATGTGTCTGCCATGACAGCCGTTCTACGCCCCCGTCCAGCGCCGCAGGAGGTTGTGGGTGATGCGCTCGACGCGCGGGTCGGGGCCGTGCGGGCGGCCGTTGTGCACGAATGGCAGCCAGTGCCCCGGCGGCGACGCCAGCCCCTGCGCCCAGAAGATCGTCGCCGCGTTGAACACCGTGTTGCCGCGCGGCCCCGGGTAGATCGTCGCCTCGTAGTGGCTCTCCTGCTCGGCCCCGTTCCACGTCTTCCCCGCGGCCAGCACCTCCAGCCCGGGGATCGGCGCCGGGTTGCCGTGGTGCTCCCAGCCCACCAGCCCCGGGATGCGGTCGCCCGCCTTCATGCCGGTGCCGGCGAAGACCCAGTGGTCCGGCTTCGCACACACCCAGTCGCCCGAGCCGTTGAACGGGATGACGGTCCGGGCCCCGATCAGCGTCGCCTCGTTTGGGCCGGGCTCGGGAAGGTCCGCCATCCACTTCTCCTCTTCGGGCCGGATGCCGCCGTACCGGCCGCGGCGCTCGATCACGCGGTTCGGCCGGCCGTCGGAACCCGGCGAGAAGGGCGTGACGAAGCACACCGCGTTGCCGCTGAAGAAGCCGACGTTCACCCCGCGGCGCACGGCCTCCGAGACGTGGTCGAACTGCGGCCGGCTCCAGTACTCGTCGTGACCGACGGACAGGAACGCCTTGCGGCGCGTTACCGTTTCTAGCGACGAATGCACGTCCTCGTTGGTGCAGTAGGTCACGTCGTAGCCGTGCTTTTCGAGCCAGTAGGTAAACGGGAACTCGAACAGGAGGAACTCGCCGGTGCCGAGCGACAGCGGGTTGTCGCTGACCTGCGGGTAGCGGGCGAACGGCCGGTCGAAGCTGGCCCGCACGCCGGACACCAGCGGCCTCCGGTCCGGCCGGTCGTTGTCGTACAGCGAGTACGCGTCGGGCCACTTGTTGTAGGCCTGCCACGTGTTCGTGCTGCACTGCACCAGCACGTCGGCCGGGCGGTCGTCGGTGACCACGAAGATGACCGCGGACTGGTAGCGGTGCGCCGCGGCCGACAACTTCCCGAGGTAGACGCCGCTCGGCCAGTCGGCCGGGATGGTGAGCGTGGCGCACGCCTCCCAGCGGCACTCGCGGAGTCGGGCCGGGCCGACCGGGGGCACCGGCTGGGGCGTCACGTTCACCGGCCCGAGCGAGCGCATCAGCCGGCCGCCGGCGCCGCCGTAGTAGCCGAGGCGGTACACGTCGATGGTGACGGCCGACGCAGGGACGCAGCTGACGCAGTAGCCGATCTCCTGGCCGGCCCGCACGCTCATGCGGGTGCAGTAGCCTTCGAGCACCGACTGCCGGTACTTCGCAGCGGCGTCGAGCTTCACGTAGGTGAGCTGCCAGTCGGTCGAGCCGGGGCGGGCGTTCTCCTCGGCGATCATCATCGGCCGGGCCGGCTGGGCGCCGGTGGCGGCGAGGGCGGCGAGTGCCTGGCGGCGAGTGGGGCGGGGCATGAGAGATCGCCTCCCGTTGCTGATGTGTTGAAGTGTCCCCGATCGCGCGGCGGATCGCAACCGCCCTTCGCGCCGGTCCGGCGGCGTGGTACACCCGAACACCATGCCGACCGTCGTCGTCGCCCCCGCCGTCGCCCGCTGGCTCACCGCCGAGCCCGGCAGCGGCGTCGGCGAACGGACCTGCACCGTCGGCGGCACCACCGTCCGCGAGGTGCTCGACGCCCTGTTCGCCGCGTACCCCACTCTCCGCGGCTACGTCGTGGACGAGCGCGGGGCGCTGCGGCACCACGTCGTCGCGTTCGTGGACGGCGTCGCGGTGGCCGACAAGGCGGCGCTCGCCGAAGCGGTGCCGGCCGACGCCGAGGTGTACCTCTGCCAGGCTCTTTCCGGGGGATGACGCCCATGTCCGACCGCGTGCTCGTGTCCACGAAGAAGGGGCTGTTCACCGCCGACCGCGGGGCCGCCGGGTGGAGTGTCACCGGGGTGTCATTCGTCGGCGAGAACGTCACGCTCGCCCACGTCGACCCGCGCGACGGCGGGTGGTACGCGGCGCTGAACCTCGGCCACTTCGGCGTGAAGCTGAAGTTCTCGCCCGACCAGGGGAAGACGTGGGAGGACCGCGCCGTCCCCGCGTACCCGGACGGCGAGGTCGTCGCCACCGCCGACGGCAAGCCGCCGAACCCGGCGACGCTGAAGCTCATCTGGGCGCTGGAGACCGGCGACGCCGCGCAGCCCGGCCGGCTGTGGTCCGGCACGCTTCCCGGCGGCCTGTTCCGCTCCGACGACGGCGGCAAGTCGTGGGAGCTCGTCCGCGGCCTATGGGACCGGCCGGAGCGGATGCACTGGTTCGGCGGCGGCGCCGACCACCCCGGCATCCACTCGGTGCTGCGCGACCCGCGCGACGCGAACGTCATCCGGATCGCCGTGTCGTGCGGCGGGGCGTGGACCAGCACCGACGGCGGCGTCACCTGGGAGGTCGGCACCGGGATGCACGCGGACTACATGCCGCCGGAGCTACGCCTGAACCCGGCGGCGCAGGACCCGCACATCATGCGGCACTGCCCGGCCGCGCCCGACCGGCTGTGGATTCAGCACCACAACGGCGTGTTCAAGTCGGCCGACGGGGCGCGAACCTGGGCGCACGTGCCGAAAGCCGCCCCGAGCGGGTTCGGGTTCGCGGTGGCCGTCCACCCGACCAACCCCGACACCGCGTGGTTCGTGCCGGCGACGAAGGACGAGCGGCGGGTGCCGGTGGACGGCAAGCTGGTGGTGAGCCGGACGCGCGACGGCGGCGCGTCGTTCGACGTGCTGCGGGAGGGGCTGCCGACCGAGCCGGCCTACGACATCGTCTACCGTCACGCGCTGGCGATCGACGGCACGGGTGATCGGCTGGCGTTCGGCTCGACGACCGGCGGAGTGTGGCTGACGGAGGACGGTGGCGACCGCTGGGCGCCGCTGCCGGCCCGGCTGCCGCCGGTCCACGCGGTGACGTTTGCGGCCTGAGTGAAAGTTCTCAGCGAGTTGCGTGCGGACGGTCTGGCGGTTACGCTTTCCCACTGGCGAACCGACCCCCGTCCGGGAGCGCGCATGTTCCGCCCGTTCGTCGCCGTCTCGCTCGTGGCCGTGCTGACAACTGTCGCGCCGGCCCAGCCCCCGGCCCCGAAACTCGACACCCACGGCGAGCCGCTCCCGCCTGGAGCCGTCGCCCGGTTCGGCAACTCCCAACGGCTCCGCGGGGTTGGCGCGGCCGTCCTGCCGGACTTCAAGACCGCCTTGTACGTCACCCCGGCAGGACTCGTCCGATCGCCGCTCCCCCCGCCCCACGCCCGCGTCGAGAACGGGCTCCGGGTAAACGACGTGCCGCCGCGGCCGGTCGTGTCCGCGGACGGGAAGCGGGCCGCCGCCGCAACGATGAAGCGCGTCACGGTCTACGACGTGGCGACCGGGAAGGCGCTCAAGGAGTACGACACCCCGGACCAGGTGCCGTTCCAGACCCGCCCGGGGCACTCCCTCTCGCTCTCTGCCGATGGGCGCCTTCTCGCGTTCACCTACCCGCTCGCGGACCAGACCAGCCGGGTCCGCGTCGTCGATCTCCTCCGGGAGGCCGACGCGCTGGACGTGCACCTCCCGTGGACGGGGTTCGTCCGCCTGTCCGGTGACGGCGCGGCCCTGGCGACGTGGCCGGCGGTGGACAACTGGGACCGCCCGGGGGCCGATCGGACGCCACCGGTCCGGGTGTGGGACACGCGAACCGGCAAGGAGCGGTTCCGCGCCCCCGCCGGGCTCGCCGGGCTTACCGGGCAGCGCCCGGCCCATCTCGCTTTCTCCCCCGGCGGCGACGTGCTCGCGGTCAGCAGCGGCGCCGGGCTGATCGAGTTGCGGGCGGTCGCCGACGGGAACCTGCAGCGGACGCTCCTCGGCGGGCCGGGACAGGCGCTGCTGGCGTTCTCGCCCGACGGGGCGACGCTGGCGACGGCATCCCCCGAGGGCGTCGTGCAGCGGTGGGCGGTGGCCGACGGCCGGCTCGTCGCCACCACGCCGCCGCCGCTGCCGCCGCCGCCCGGGGTCGGCACGCTCCCCGAGCCGCGCATCGTCGGCCAGGCCATCACCACCCAGGGGATCGGCTTCCGCGGGGCGACGGACGTGGTCGCGTGGGCGACCAAGGGCCCCGGCGGGTTCTTCGCGTGGGAGGTCGGCACCGGGCGCGTCCTGGCCGACGAGACCGGCGCCGGCCGGGTGCACGAACTCCGGTTCGAGGGGCCGGACGGGAACGTCGTCGCCGTGGTCGCGGCCGGCGAGGTCAGCCGCTGGCAACTCCCCGCCGGGGTGCCGCTTCCGCCGCCGGCCGGGAGTCCGTGGCGCTACCCGCCGGTCGCGGGGGTCGGTTCCCCGGAGTGGGTCCGGCTCCTGCCGTCGCCGGACCGCCTCCTGCGCGTCACGTACGCCGGCGGCGTGGTGCTCGATCGCCCGTCCGGGTTGGCGGTGGCCGCCGTGCCGGGCGGCCGGGCGGCCGGTGCGCACGCCTCGACCATCTACCCCGGCCACGGCGGGCGGGTCATCACCATGTCCACGCGGCCCACCGCCCTGCAACCGGGGCGATGGGCCGTGTGGGACCTGGAAGCGAGCCGACTCGCCGGCGAGGGGGTGCTCGGGGCCGGGTCGATGTCGCCGGTCGGGGCGGCACTCAGCCCGTCGGGCCGCCGGCTCGTCACCGCCTGCACCGACCGGACGCTGCCGGGGGCCGTGGGAACGGTGTTCGCGGGGTGGGACGTGGCGACCGGGAAGCAACTCGCCGCGGTGGTCGACGCCCGGGCCGCGTACGGCGGGTCGCTGTCGGCGGTGACCGAGAGCATGGCCGTCCTCCGCACGTCGGGCGGCGGCCTGTTCCTGGTGGACTACGCGGCCGGCCGGCTGGGCGAACAGATCGAAGCGGGGCCGAAGGGCGGGCCGGGGGCCGTGTTCGCCGCACCGGTCGTCCGCGACCCCGCCGGCACCCGCCTCGCCGCGACCTGGAATGACCCCACGAACTCGGCCTTCGGAGCCCGCGTGTACGGCTGGCCGGCCTGCAACCTCCTTCGCACGATCACCGGCCACGCCAGCCCGGTCTGCGCGCTCGCGTTCTCGCCGGACGGGAGGTATCTTGCGACGGGGTCCGACGACTCGACCGTTCTGATCTGGGACGTGTCTGCCGTGAGAAAGGAGTAGCGTTCCCGGCACGCGGCGGGGATCATATCCTTCCCTCCCCGCCGCACCTCCGGAGTCGCCATGCCCCGCCTCGCGTTCCCGTTCCTTGCCCTCGTGGCACTACCGGTCGCCGCGTCCGCCGACTGGCCGCAGTTCCGCGGGCCGTCCGCACAGGGGCACGCCGACAAGGCCGACCCGCCCGTCACCTGGGGGCCGAAGGAGAACGTCCGCTGGCGCACCCCCGTCGCCGGCTCCGGCTGGTCGTCGCCGGTCGTCGCCGGCGGCCGCGTCTACGTCACCACCGCCGTCCCCCAGAGCGAGGAGAAGAAGGCCAGCCAGTCCCTCCGCGCCCTCTGCCTCGACGCCGCCACCGGGGCCGTGCTGTGGGACGTGGAAGTGTCCCTGCAAGACGGCAAGGACGCACCCGCCATCCACTCGAAGAACAGCCACGCCAGCCCGACTCCGCTCGTGGACGGCGACCGGGTGTACGTCCACTTCGGCCACATGGGCACCGCCTGCCTCAGCACCCGCGACGGAGCCAAGCTGTGGGAGACGCGGGAGCTGCGCTACGCCCCCGTTCACGGCAACGGGGGCAGCCCCGTCCTGACGCACAACAAGCTCGTGTTCAGCATCGACGGCGCCGACAAGCAGCAGGTCGTGGCCCTTGACGCCTCCACCGGCAAGGTGGCGTGGGCGACGCCGCGCGACTCCAGGCCGGCGAAGCCGTTCTCGTTCGGCACGCCGCTGGTGGTGCCGGTGGCCGGCAAGGACCAGCTCGTGTCGGTCGGCAGCGACGTGGTGCAGGGGTTCGAGCCCGACACCGGCAAGGAGGTGTGGCGGGTGAAGTTCAGCGGCTACTCGATCGTGCCGCGGCCGGTCGCGGGGCACGGCATGGTCTACTTCAGCACCGGCTACGACAGCCCGGTGCTGTACGCGGTGAAGACCGGCGGCACCGGCGACGTGACGAAGTCGCACGTCGCCTGGACGGCGAAGACGGGCGCCCCGCGGAACGCCTCGCCGCTGCTGATCGGCGACGCGCTGTACTGCGTGACCGACGGCGGGCTGCTCACCTGCTTCGACGCCAAGACCGGTGCGACTCGGTGGGACCAGAACGTGAAGGGGGCGCATTCGGCGTCGCCGGTGTACGCCGGCGGGCGGGTGTACCTGCTGGCCGAGGACGGCACTGGTGTGGTGTTCAAGCCGGGGGCGGAGTACGAGGAGCTGGCGCGGAACCGGCTGGAGGAGAAGTCGCAGGCGAGCTACGCGGTCGAGGGGCGGGCGCTGTTCGCTCGCACCGCGAAGGCGGTGTACCGGCTGGAGGGAAAGTAAGGAAAGCTCACGCAAAGGCGCAACGAAGAGCAGGCTTGGCGTTGTTCTTCTTTGCGGCTTTGCGCCTTTGCGTGAGCCTTCTTCCTCGCCCTTACTCCACGTTCCACACCACCGCGGTCGCGTCCGTCGCCCCGGACGCCAGCCGCTTCCCGTCCGCCGAGAACGCCAGCGCCGTGACCGCCCCGCGGTGGCCGTCGAGCGTCAGGCCCGGAGCGCCGTCCGCAGCCGCGAACAGCCGCACGGCCGTCGATCCGACCGCCAGCCGCTTCCCGTCCGGGCTGAATGCCACGCTCATCGCACCCGCGTCCGGCAGCGGCGCCGACCACACCACCGCCCGCGTCGCCCGGTCGAGGACGACCACCCGGCCCCACC
>DASPHQ010000943.1:0-10315 GCA_035629595.1 Urbifossiella sp.
GGGCTGAAGAGGGCTACTTGGCTTTCAGGCCAACGGCCTGGGACAGCATAGCCCGGGGCAACGCCCCGGGACGGCTACGCCCGCCACCGCCGGCACAGCTCGGCCGCGGCCGCGGGCCACGCCGGGAAGTCGAACCCGAAACCCGACGCCAGCAGCTTCCCCGGCACCACCCGCCGGCTCTTGAGGATCAGTTCCGTCTCGGAGCGCAGCAGCCACGCCCCGACCGCGAGCATCCACCGCGCCGCCGGGAGGCCGAGGCGCGTGCCCCACGCCGCACGCAGGGCCGCCATGAAGTCGCGGTTCGGCAGCGGCTCCGGCGCCGACAGGTTCACCGGGCCGGACAGCCCGGGGTGATCGATCAGCCACGTCACGGCCCGGACGAAGTCGCGCTCGTGAATCCACGACACGAACTGCCGGCCGTCGCCGGAGGTGCCGCCGAGACCGCGGCGGACCAGGCCGAGGAGCGTGTCGAACACGCCGCCGCGGTCCGGGCTCATCACCATCGCCGTGCGCAACAGCACCGTGCGCGTGTGCGGCGTCGCCGCTTCGGTCGCGGCACGCTCCCACGCCGTCGCCACGTCGATGCTGAAGCGCCAGGTGTCGGGCGCGTCCTCGGCGCCGCCGAGGAGGCCGGTCGCCTCGTCGTTCGCGGCGTCGAAACGGTGGGCGTAGATGGTGGCGGTGCTCATCTGGAGCCACACCCGCGGCGGGCGGGCGGCTCGGCGAATGGCGTCGCCGACGGCCGTGGTGGAGCGGACGCGGCTGTCGAGGATGAGGCGGCGGTTGGCGGCGCCGTAGCGGCAGTTGACGCTGCGGCCGGCGAGGTTCACCACCGCGTCGGCGCCGTCCAACTCCGCCGCCCACGGGCCGACCTTCTCGGCGTCCCACACGACGACGCGCCACGGCGCCGGTTGCGGGGCGCGGCTGAGGACGACGACGTCGTGCCCGTCGGCGACGAGGGCGCGGGCGAGGACGGTGCCGACCTGCCCGGACCCGCCGGGGATGACGACCTTCACGCGCGAACCCTCGGCGGGGCGGAACCATCCCATGAACCGTGCCCCCGCGCTGCGGACAACCGCGCGGCGTGCCGTACACCATTCCCACCGCTCCACCAGGAACCGCCGATGGCGTCGGACACGCGCTTCGCCGTCGGCGTCGTCCACCGCCGGGTCGGGCCGCGGGCGGTCCTCGCCGAGCCGCTGTTCTTCCCGGAACTCTCCCGCCTCGCCGCCGACGCCGACGCGGCCGCGGCGATGATCCGCCTCGACCTCGCCGTCCGCCTGCCGAAGCTCGAACCCGCCGACCTGTTCCGCCGCCGCCGCGCCACCGCCGCCCGCCTCGTCCCCTTCGCCGTCGGCGTCGAGCCGCCGCGGAAGTCGGACCTGTGGCGAACGCCGGTCGCGCTCACGTTCCAGGCCGTCGTCTGGGAGCAGGCCGGGTTCGTCGTCGCGCGCGTCCCGGCGCTCGGCATCGAGGTCATCGCCGCGCCGAAGGACGACCTGCCGGCGCTGCTGAAGCGCGAGGCGCTGGCGGCGCTGCGCCGGGCGGACCACACCAAGACCCTCAGGACACTCGCCGGCGTCGTCACCGGCGGCGTGCGGCTGGAGTGGATCGACGTTTCGACGCGCCTGCCGTCGCTCAAGGAACGCGCCGTCCGCGGCGACGCCGAGCTGCCGAAAAAGACCGTCCTTCAGACGGTGGCGTCGGTGGTGCGGCCGGGGGCGGAAGCCCCCGCCTACGAGGCCGACGAGGTGGTGGCGCAGCTGGCCGAGGCGCTGGCCGCGAAGCCGCCGCAGAGCGTGCTCCTGGTCGGCCCCAGCGGCGTCGGCAAGACCGCGGCGTTCGGCGAACTGGTCCGCCGCGCCGCCGCCCACCGCCTCGGGGCGACGCCGTTTTACCGCACCAGCGGCAGCCGCCTCGTCGCCGGGCAGAGCGGATTCGGCATGTGGGAAGAGCGGTGTCAGGAGCTGATTAAAGAGGCGGGCAAGCTCCGGGCCGTTCTGCACGTCGGCAGTCTGACCGAACTGATGGACGTGGGCAAGAGCGAGGGAAACCCCACCGGCATCGCCACGTTCCTCCGCCCGGCGATCGGCCGCGGCGCCCTCCTGTGCGTGGCCGAGGCGACGCCCGAGCAGCTGCCGCTGATCGAGAAGGAAGACCCGCAGTTGATCGACGCCTTTCGGCAGATCACAGTCGAGGAGCCCGGCCCCGAGCGCGGCCGGCGCATCCTGCGGCAGTTCGCGGACGCCGACCGTCGCCGCGAGCCGACGCCGGCCGCACTGGCGGTGATCGATCGGCTGCACCGCCGCTACGCCACGTACTCGGCGTACCCCGGCCGGCCGCTCCGGTTCCTCGACCGCCTGCGCCGCGACGGCCCGCCGCGCACGCCGATCGACGACGGCGAGGTTTTCGCCAGCTTCGGCCGCGAAACCGGCCTCCCCGCCGCGCTCCTCGACCCCGCCGTGCCGCTCGACCCCACCGTGACGCGCGACTGGTTCGCCGCCCGCGTTGTCGGGCAGCCCGACGCGGTGAACCTCGTCGCCGACCTACTCGCCACGGTGAAGGCCGGTCTGGCGCGGCCGAACCGGCCGGTCGCGTCGCTGCTGTTCGTCGGCCCGACCGGCGTCGGCAAGACGGAGATGGCGAAGGCGCTGGCCGAGTTCCTGTTCGGCTCCGCCGACCGGCTGACGCGGTTCGACATGAGCGAGTACGCCGACCCCGTCGCCGTGCGCCGCCTCGTCGGCTCGGCGTTCAACACGGAAGGGCTGCTGACCGCGGCCGTGCGCGAGCAGCCGTTCTGCGTGCTGCTGCTGGACGAGGTCGAGAAGGCCGACGCCTCGGCGTTCGACCTGCTGTTGCAGGCGCTGGGCGAGGCGCGCCTCACCGACGCCGGCGGGCGGCTCGCCGACTTCCGCAACGCCGTCGTCATCCTCACGTCGAACCTCGGCGCGGCGTCGTTCGGCTCCGGGGCGCCGGGGTTCGGCGCGACCCGCCCCACGACCGCGGACGCGGCGGCGCACTTCACGCGCGCCGTCGAGCAGGCGCTGCGGCCGGAGATGGTGAACCGGCTCGACCGCATCGTGCCGTTCGCGCCGCTCGGGGCGGACGTGGTGCGGCGCATCGCCGACCGCGAGTGGGCGAAGGTGCTGGCCCGCGACGGCCTCCGCTTCCGCAACGTCCGCGTGACGACGGGGGAGGGCCTGCTCGACCGCGTCGCGGCGGCCGGGTTCGACCCGAAGTACGGCGCCCGGCCGCTGAAGCGGGCGATGGAGCGCGGCCTCCTCGCCCCGCTGGCCCGGCAGATGAACCGCCACCCCGGCGACACCCCGCTGACAGTCACGGTCGGCGTGGAGGGCGGTGACATCGCGGTGACAGTCCGACCGGTGCCGGGGGCGAAGGGGGGCGGCGGCGAGCCGGCGAGCCCGGCCGGGCGGCAGGCGGCGCAGGCCCAGGAGCGCCGCCGCTGGCACCAGCGGCTCGCCGGCTCGACGGCGGTGCGCGACGTGGACAACGAGGTCGTGCAGCTGGCGCACGTCGAGCAGCGCGTGCGGTCGCGGCAGGCGCGGGGGAAGGCGCAGCGGCCCGGCGACGCCGCGGCGCTGGCCCGCCTCGGCCGGCTCCGCGAGCTGGCCGTCGAGGTGCGCCGCCAGCGGCTCCTCGCGGAGGAGGTGGAGGACGCGGCGGTGGTGGCGTTCAACTCCGGCGCCGAGGCCATGGACCCGGCGCTGGCGGTGCGCCTGACGGCGGGCGAGGCCGACTGGGACGCGCTGCTGTTCCGCCTGTACGCGGCCAGCCGCCCGGGCGCCGACCGCGTCACGCTGGTGCTGTTCTCCGAGCACCGCATCCACCTCACGCAGATGGCCGACGCCTACGCCGCCGAGGCCGGGCGGCACCGCATCCGCGCCGACGGGCGGGTGTTCGCCGCGGTCACCGCCGAGGAGGCGCGGCTGGTCGAGGCGAAGGAGAAGCCGCCGACGTTCCCGAAGGCCGAGGGCGACGCGCCGGTGACGGCGTGGGGCGACGGTTGGCTCTGGGAGAAGGCCGGTTCCGCGCTGCGCGTGGTGATGCGCGCCGAGCCGCGGACGGACCGCCTGCCGGCCGGCGCCGTCGGCGTCGCGCTGGAGCTGACCGGCCCCGCGGCCGACTTGCGCTTCGCCGGCGAGGCGGGGTTGCACCGCTTCCTGGGGCTGCCGGCGGAGGAGGGGAACCCCGACGTGCTGGTGAAGGCGACGGGGGTGAAGCTGATGGACTACCGGCCGCCGGTGGCGATGGTGCGGCGCGGGGCGGTGAAGGCGGACGCCAACCGGCGGCTGTACGAACTCGGCCGGGAGCGGGTGCTCGACTGCGAGACCGGCGACATGTTCGAGCGACTCGGCGGCGACTTGGCGGCGGTGCTGCCGCCGGTGCTGGCGGCGAACGCGCGGCACCGCCTCCGGGCGGTGGTGCTGGAGTAACGGGCTCGGTGGCTTCGGCTCAGGGCTGGTAGCCGCGGGCTTCAGCCCGCGCCCGCGTTGACGGTGTCCGAAGGGCGTGGCCCCCTGGACTACGCGACAGGTGGGCGCGGGCTGAAGCCCGCGGCTACCAGCCCCGAGCCAAGCGAATCAAGGTTCCCCCATGCGGTTCCGCGTCCCCATCTACGTCGCCGAGTCGAAGACCGGGTTCGCGGCCCGGCCGCTGTTCCTCCCGCGCCCCGCCCGCACCGACACCAACCTCAACCGCCTCCTCACCAAGCTCGCCGGCGACATCGTCCGCGCCGTCGAGCACGACGCCCGCACCGACCGGCAGGACTGCGCCGCCCGCTGGGCGTTCGCGCCGCCGCTCGCGTCGCACCGCCTCCCCCTGGAAATCGAGCTCCGCCGCCGCACCGCCCGCGGCAAGTTCCTGTTCGTCGCCTTCGACCACCTCGGCCGGCGGATCGCCTTCACCCCGTCGGTGCCCGACGTGTGGTTCGAGGTCGGCCGCGGCGAATCCCTCGCCGACCGCGCCAAGGCCGCACTCGAGGAACACTGGCGCGCCGTCGAGCGCGACGCCGACGAGCCGGACGAGGTGAACCCCGCCGCCGACGCCCTCACCGGCAAGGCGTGGGTGCAGGTGATGGACGTGTCCGCGCGCGTCCCGTCGGTCGTCAAGCCGGCCGACGCGCTGGGGTTCCTGATGATCGGCTGCGGCGCCGAGCCCGACGGCGCGACCGAGCTGCGCCGCGTCGGCCGCTGCCTCGACTGGCTCTACCCCGACGAGCTCGACCGCGCCGCCCTCCGCGCCGCCGAGGTCGCCGAGCTCACGCGCCTGCTGGCGGCGCCGGACCGCCGGCCGGTGCTCCTCGTCGGCCCGCGGCAGGTCGGCAAGACGGCCATCGTTCACGAGTGCGTCTACCACCGCGTCGCGGAGCGGAAGCACGTCCACGTGCAGCGCGGCAACGTGTGGCTCGTCTCGCCGCAGCGGCTCATCTCGGGCATGAGCTACGTCGGCCAGTGGCAGGGCCGGCTGCTGGCGATCCTGAAGCACGCCCGCAAGCGCGACCACGTCCTGCTGTTCGACGACCTCATCGGCCTGTTCCTCGCCGGGTTGACGAGCCAGGGCAACCTGAGCGTCGCGAACGTGCTGAAGCAGTACCTCGAGGACCGCGTCGTGCGCGTGCTCGGCGAGATCACGCCGGAGGGGCTGCGCGTCCTGCGCGAGCGCGACCGCGGCTTCGCCGACCTGTTCCACGTCCTGCCGGTCCGCGAGCCGAGCGACGCCGACACCCTCCGCACCCTCATCGGCGTGCAGCGCCGGCTCGAAGGGAAGCACGACTGCCAGTTCGGCCTCGACGTGCTCCCCGCCGTCATCGACGCCCAGCGCCGCTACGACCGCACCGCCGCGTTCCCCGGGAAGGGCGCCGCCGTGCTGACGCGCCTCGCCGCCCGCGCCGTGAAGCCGAAGCCCGAGCAGCGCGTGCCCGACGCCAAGGAGCGGCCGTGCATCACCCGCGACGACGTGCTCGCCGACGTGGCCGCACGCAGCGGCCTGGCGCTGGCGTTCCTCGACCCGAAGGCCCGCCTCGACCGCGACGACGTGCGCGACAAGCTGGCCGCGCAGGTGGTCGGACAGCCCGAAGCCGCGGAGGCGCTGGCCGACGTGGTGAGTATCGCCAAGGCCCGGCTGAACGACCCCGGCCGGCCGCTCGCCGCGTTCCTCCTCGTCGGCCCGACCGGCGTCGGCAAGACGGAGACGGCGAAGGCCGCGGCGCGCGTCCTGTTCGGCACCGCCGACCGGCTCGTGCGCTTCGACCTGAACGAGTTCAACCAGCCCGGCGCGGCCGCGCGGCTGGTCGGCACGTTCAACCGCCCCGAAGGCTTGCTCACCGCCGCGATCCGCCGCCAGCCGTTCGCCGTGGTGCTGCTCGACGAGGTGGAGAAGGCCGACCCCGAGGTGTTCGACCTGCTGCTGCAACTGCTCGGCGAGGGGCGGCTGACCGACGCCCTCGGCCGAACCGCCGACTTCACCAACGCCGTCGTCGTCCTCACGTCGAACCTCGGCGTCCGCGAGGCGGAGGGGAAGCTGGGGTTCGGCGCGGCCGACGACCCGCGGTCGTTCGTGCGGGCGGCGGAGCGGTTCTTCCGGCCGGAGTTCTTCAACCGCCTCGACCGCGTGGTGCCGTTCGGGAAGCTGAGCCGCGCCGACCTGGCGTCGATCGCCCGGCGGCTGGTGGACGGCGTGCTGGCGCGGGCCGGGTTCGCGCAGCGCGGCTGCGCCCTCGACGTGACGCCGGGGGCCGTCGAGCGCGTGATCGACGCCGGGTACGATCCCGCGCTCGGCGCGCGGGCGATGAAGCGCGCCGTCGAGCGCGAGCTGACGCGCCCCGCGGCCGCGGCGCTAGCCCTGCTGGCGCCCGGCAAGCTGACGATCGTCACCGTCCGCGCCGAGGCCGGTGGGCTGGCGGTGGACGTGAACGCCCCCGACTGGGCTAAGGGGGTGCGGCTGCCGGACCCGGCGGCGCCCGCCGCGCGCGCCGCCGCGGCGCGGGAGGCGCTGGATCGCATCGAGGCGCGGATCGCCGCCCTTCGCCCGGCGGCGGGCGCGGTCGTCGGGCGGGTCACGGCCGAGCAGGAGCGCTACTTCGCGCTGAAAGAGCAGGCCCGCGCCGTCGCCGCCGACCTGGAGCGCGTCGAGGAGCGCGACGACCGGACGCACGACCTGGTGGCGCGGCAGCCGGAGGCGGTGGGCCGCAAGAGCCGCTACCGGGCGCTCAAGCGGACCCGGCTCGGGCGCGGCCACGACGCGCAGCAGCCGTACAGCTCGTTCCTGTCGGCGGTGTCGATGGAGGAGGCGGTCCGCGAGCTGATGGAGGACGCGGAGCCGGTGGACGCCGACGGCGAGCTGCTCGACCTGGAGAACCGGCTGGCGCTGCTGGCGCTCACGGCCGCGGCCGAGCCCGACGACCGGCCGACGTTCCTGTGGGTGCGCGGCTTCGGCGCCGGCACCGGCGGGTCGGCCGAGGTTCTTCGCGTGTACCTGACCGGGTGGGCCGAGGGGCTCGGCGTCGAGGTCGCGGCCGTCCGCCCGGCCGGGATCGCCGCGGCCGACGTGCTGGTCCGGGTGAAGGGCGTCGCCGCCCGGGCGCTGGCGCTCACCGAGGTCGGCACGCACCTGGTGCTGCCGACGCACGGCGGCCCACTGCCGGTGCGCGTGGACGTGATCGACGGCTGGCCGGCCGCCGACGACGGGGCGGCGGTGTTCGGCCCCGTGGTGCGCGTGTACCCGGTCGGGCAGCCGGTGTTCGACGTGCGCACCGGGCTGGTCGCGCCGCCGCCGTACGCGGCGGACCAGCTGCGGGCGTTCACCCTGGTGGCGCTGGCGCGCGCATAAGTGCCGCCGCTTGCGGCGTTGCAACGCCGCGATCGGCGGAAGAGAGAGACCCCGTGCCCACGTACCGCTACCCCGTCGTCCTCTACCGCGACCCCGCCGGGGGGTGCCACGCCGTCGCGCTCGACCACGGCGCCGTCGGGTTCGGCACCTCCGCCGCCGACGCCAAGGCCGACTTGCGCGACTTCCTCGTCTGGGAGCGCCGCAAGAAGCCGTGGGTCGCGGCGCCCGACTTCCTCGACCCCGAGCTCCGCTGGCTCCGCGTCGCCGTCCGCCCCGAGTACCGCACCGGCGACCGCCTCCACCCGTCCGCCGAGGCCGTGGACCTGCGCGTCCTCGTCGTCGTCGCCGCGCGCGCCAGCGGGCAGCCGGCCGCCGACCTGCCGCAGCTCGGCATCCGCTTCGACTACCCCGACGCCAAAGACCTGCCGGACCTCGTGCGCCGCTACGCCCTCCACAAGCTCGAAGGGCTGACGCCGCAACAGGTCGCCGGCTTCCTCCCGCCGGCGGACGCCGAGGTGGACGGCATTCCCGTCCGCATCCCCGCGGCCGGCGCCGCCCTGGACACCACCGCCCCCGAGACGCTGGCGCGCGTCGCGGAGCCGCTGGGCGACCGCGCCGTGCGCAAGGGCTTCGCCCGCGCCTGGGGCCGCGAAGCGGAGGTGGCGGCGCTGGCGAAGGTGCTGCACGAGGAGACGGCGAGCGTGCTGCTCGTCGGCGACGGCGGCGTCGGCAAGTCCACGCTCCTGGCCGACGCGGTGAAGGACGTCGAGCGGCGCGGCGGGCGGCGGCGGTTCTGGCTCACGTCGGCCGGCCGGCTCGTCGCCGGGATGAAGTACCTCGGCCAGTGGGAGGAGCGCGTCGAGCAGGTCGTCGCCGACCTCGGCGAGATCGCCGGCGTCCTGTGCGTCGACCGGCTGCTCGACCTGGTGCGCCGCGGCGGTCTGGGACCGAGCGACAGCATCGCGGCGTTCCTGGCGCCGTACATCGCCCGCGGCGAGGTGCGCGTCGCCGCGGAAGCCACGCCCGCCGAGCTCGACGCCTGCCGCCGCCTGCTGCCGGGCCTCGCCGACCTGTTCCAGGTGGTGCCGGTCCGCGCCTTCGAGCCGGCCGCGGCGCTGGCCGTCATCGACAAGCAGCTCGCCACGTCGGCGTCCGGGCCGGGCCTCACGGTCGGCCGCGGCACCGGCGAAGCGGTGGTGCGATTGTTCCACCGCTTCCAGCCGTACGCCCCCTTCCCTGGCCCCGCGTCCGGCTTCGCCCGCGACCTGGTGGATGCGACGGCGCGCGGCGGGGCGAAGGAGGTGACCGCCGACGACGCCGTGACCCGCTTCCGCGCCCGCACCGGCCTGCCCGACCTGCTGCTGCGCGACGAACGGACACTCGACCGGGCCGACGTGCTGGCGTGGTTCACCGGCCGCGTGATCGACCAGCCGGAGGCGTGCGCCGCGGCCGCGGACGTGGTGACGGCGATCAAGGCCGGCGTGACCGACCCCGGCCGGCCGCCGGCGGTGCTGCTGTTCTGCGGGCCGACGGGCGTCGGCAAGACGGAGCTGGCGAAGGCGCTGGCGGAGTACCTGTACGGCCACGGCGAGGACGCGGCGAAGCGGCCCGGTGAGGCGCCGCGGTTGGTGCGGCTCGACATGAGCGAGTACGGCGGGTTCGACGCCGCGGCCCGGCTGCTCGGCCCGCCGCACGGCGAGCCCGGCGAGCTGGTCCGCCGCGTGCGCCGCGAGCCGTTCTGCGTGCTGCTGCTGGACGAGGTGGAGAAGGCGAGCGCCGAGGTGTTCGACGCGCTGATGGGCGTGTTCGACGAGGGCCGGCTGACGGACCAGTACGGTCGGGTGACCGACTTCCGCAGCGCGGTGATCGTGATGACCTCGAACCTGGGCGCCGGCCGCGGCGGCTCGGTGGGGTTCGGCCCGGGTGAGGGAGTGAACTACCGCGGGGCGGCGATGTCGTTCTTCCGCCCCGAGTTCTTCAACCGCCTCGACGCGGTCGTGACGTTCGACCCGCTCGGGCCGGCCGCGGTGGAGCGGATCGCGCGCCGCGAACTGGCGGCGGTGGCGCGGCGCGACGGCCTCGCCGGCGTGACGGTGACGTGGACCGACCGGTTGGTGGCGCACCTCGCCGCGGCCGGGTTCGACGCGCGCTACGGGGCGCGGCCGTTGCAGCGGACGATCGAGCGCGAGGTGGTGGCGCCGCTGGCCCGGTGGCTGCTGACGAACCCCGGCCGCGCGGTCGTCGTGGACGCGGACGCGGGCGCGGTCGTGTTCCGCTGACGTGGGGTCGGTTTCCAACCGGCCGGCTCGGGGCTTGAGCCCGGAGGGCGACGGCGTGTAGCCCGGGGTGGAACCCCGGGCGGGCGATGGGCGGAGTTCGGGTTGCGTCGCTCCCCGGGTCACCGCGGACGCCGCCCGGGGTTCCACCCCGGGCTACACGCCGTCGCCCTCCGGGCTCAAGCCCCGAG
>DASPHQ010000944.1:0-7435 GCA_035629595.1 Urbifossiella sp.
GCCGGCGCGGGGGCTGGCGTGGGCGCCGCTGCGGCGCGCGCGGGCGGCGTGAACACCCCGGCGAGCCGACCGCCGTGAGGCGGCGGGTGACGTTCCCATCACCCGCCGCCTCACGGCGGTCGGCTCGCCGGCTGAGATTCGAAATGTCCTCGACCGCCCTCACCGCCGTCGTCCTGTCGCTGGTCGCGGCCGCGTGCGCGCTGCCGGGGGTGTTCCTCCTCCTGCGCCGCATGGCGCTCGTCAGCGACGCCGTCGGCCACGTCCTCCTGTTCGGCATCGTCCTGGCATACTTCGTCGTCCGCGACGTGAACTCGCCGTGGCTCCTCGTCGGCGCCGCGGCCGCGGGGCTGGCGACGGTCGCGCTCGTCGAGTTGCTCCAGAAGACGCGTCTGGTGAAGGAGGACGCCGCCATCGGGCTGGTGTTCCCGGCGCTGTTCGCCGGCGGTGTCCTCCTCGCGTCGAAGTACCTCCGCAACACGCACCTCGACGCCGACGCCGTGCTCCTCGGGCACCCCGATTTCGTCGCCGGCGACGAGTGGGTGGTCGGCGAGCTGGCCGTACCGCGGGCCGCGGTGAAGCTCGGCACCGTGCTCGCGCTGAACCTCGGGCTGCTGCTCCTGTTCTTCAAGGAACTGAAGCTGACGACGTTCGACCCCGCCCTGGCCGCGTCGCTCGGATTCCGCCCGGGGCGAATCCATTACGGGCTGATGGCGGTCGTGTCGGTCACGGCGGTGGCTTCGTTCGACGCCGTCGGGCCGGTGCTGGTGGTCGGCTTCTTCGTCGTCCCGGCCGCGGCGGCGTACCTCCTCACCGACCGGCTCGGCGTGCTGATCGCGCTCGCGTGCGGCATCGGTGTCGGGGCGGCGTGGGGCGGGACGTACCTCGCCGCCGCGGTGGACGCGAACACGGCCGGGGCCGTCGCGGCTGTGCTGGGGGTGGTGTTCGCGGCGGTGTTCGTGTTCGCCCCGGGGCGGGGGCTCGTGGCGCAGGCTGTGCGGCGGTGGCGGCAGCGGCGCGACTTCTTCGAGACGATGCTGGCGGTTCACCTGTTGAACCACGAGGGGACCGCGGCCGAGGCGGACGAGTCGGCCGCGGCGGGGCTGCACACGCACTTCCACTGGTCGGTGCGGGACACCGCCGCGGTGGTGCGGCGGGCAGTGCGGCACGGGCTGGTGGGACGCGCCGGTGATGGGCTGAAACTGACGCCCGCGGGGCGCGAGCGGGCGCAGGCTGTGGGGCCGGTTTCCAACCGGCCGGCGTGACACGGCCGGTTGGAAACCGGCCCCACGATTCACGGCCGCGCCGGCGGAATCCGGTCCGGCACCAGCGGCGGCACCACCTTCGGCACCGGCAGCGGGGCCATGTGCGGCCCCACCGCCCACGGCAGGATGACGAGGCCGCGGTCCGCCGACACGGTCTGCGTGCCGTTCGCCAGGAACGCGGCCGACACGACCGGCGCCGCGTGCCGGCGGAACACGGCCGGCTCGCGGCCGGGGAGTGCCGCGTCCCACAACCGGACGGTCCGGTCCGACGACGCCGACAGCACCATCCGCCCGCCGCGCACGGCCAGCGCCCGCACCGGGCCGGCGTGGTTCCCGATGACGGCACCGGGCGTCCCGCCCCGCACGTCCCACATCCGCACCCGCCCGGCGTCATCGCCGGTGACCATCCCGATTCCCGACGGGTCGAACGCGAGCGCCGACACCGGGGCCGCGTCGTGCTCGAACCGGCGCACTTCCGCGCCGGTGAACAGGTCCCACAGCACCGCGAACCGGCCCGCCGCGACCAGCGCCGTCTTGCCGTCCGGCGACAACACGACGGATGAGACGTAGCCGCCCACGTCGCGACGGCGCAGTTCCTCGCCGCTGCCGACCTTCCACACCGCAACCACGCCGTCGAAGCCGCCGGACACGCCCCACTTCCCGTCCGGCGTGAACGCGACCGCGGACACGAGCCCGTCGTGGCCGGTGAAGCGCGACACTTCCAGACTGGTCTGCAAGTCCCACACGCGGGCCGTGCCGTCGAGGGAACCGGACATCGCGCGCTTGCCGTCGGGCGACAGCGCGACCGCCCACACGCTCGCGGTATGACCGACGAACCGCTTCAGGTCGCGGCGGCCTTCCACGTCGTAGAGCCGCACGCTGCGGTCGCCGGAGGCGATGACGGCGCGCTTGCCGTCGGGGCTGAACGCGGCCTGGTTGGCCGTCTCGCCGCGGGCTTCGAGCGGGTCGGTTTCGCCGGTGTTGTCCGGTAGCGTCGGGCCGTTCAGCGTGCCCTGGTAGAGCGCGCCGAGTTGCAGCTCGCGGACGTGGTCGCCGAACGCCTGCACCCAGATTTGCCGGCCCACCGTGCCGCCCGCCGGTCGCAGCGCGCCGACGTGCCGGGCCAGCGTCTCCGACGTGTTGATACGCTGCACGAACTCCTCGGGCCGCAGGCCGACCTCGGCCGCGGCGGTCGTCAGGTCCATGTCGGCCTCGTAGCGGCCGGTGATGGTGCTGACCGGCTCGAACCGCGTCACCTTCGAGCCGGTCTTCGCCAGCGCCGCGGCGTAGCGCTTCATGTCGTCGTTCATCACGTCCAGCGACCGCTCCTTCGGCGGGTACAGGGCGCGGATGAGGTCGGCGTCCTGGCGGCGGAACGCGGCCGGGTTCTTGCCGACGTGGTCGCGCACCTGGTCCGGCTTCGGCAGGATGCCGGTGACGTGGCACGACATGCACGACACCCCGGCCTCGACGGCGCGGTCGGGCCGCTTCGGGTCGGAGACGATGGCGACGGGCGCCTTGTCGAGTCGGGCGTTGACTGAGTTCACGAGGAAGAAGGCGTGCAGTCCGTTCGGCAGCGCGAAGATCGCCTCGCCGCCGGCGTGTTGGAACGGCTGTTCCGCGGCGACTGGCCCGAGCGGGTGGGCGAAGACATTGCGGCGATCGGCGAGGAGGTTGCCGTTGGCGCGCTCGGTCAGGTTAGCGGGCGGCTCGTCGAAGTCATAAGTCCGCCAGTACATCCCCTGGGCCGAGTCGTGCCGCTCGAGCACGCGGTTGAACCGCGACACGCCCGAACCGTTGAACCCGACGCGGATCACTCGTTCTTGCTGGATGTTGAGCGTGCTGTCGACGCGCAGCTGGCGTTCGAGGTCGGACAGGTTCGCGGGGAGTTGTAGCACGTCGTAGTACAGCGGCGCCCGGCTCGCGGTGGCGACGAACCAGTCGGCGCGGATCACCGGCAGTCGGGCGGCAGTGTTCACGCTCACGGCCCGCGCGGCGATGGTGTCGTCGAGGACGCCGTAGGGGTATTCCACGAGGATGCGGTTCCAGATGGCCGCGTCCCACTGGAACCAGCGGAGGTCGATGCGCAGCACGGTCCGGGCAGGATCGACGGCGACGGGGATGCGCACGGTCGAGTTCCAGGACAGGCTGTTCACCAGCTTCGCGAGCGCGTTGCGGTACGTTTGCAGTTCGTCGTCCGAGAGGCCGGCGTTGTGCAGGTGGGTGAGCGTGAAGTATCGCTGGAAGCGGCGGGCGCGGCGGTCGTGCGTGTCCAGGTCGGCGAGGACCGCGGCGTGAACCTCGGCCGGCGTGATGGGTGCCCGCGCCACGAGGCTCGCTCCGGGGGCGCCGGCCTGAATCCACGCGCGGACCGCGACGAGGTCGGCGTCCGACGGCCGCGGCTGCTCGTCGGGCGGGGGCATGGTGCCGTCGGCCATCCGCTTGTACAGCCGCGACTCGTCGGGGCTGCCGGGGACGACCTTCTTGCGGCCGACGAGCTTACCCAGGTCAGCGACGTAGTTCAGCCCGCCTTCGACGGCCCCGTCCTGGCCGTGGCAGCGGACGCAATGCGTCTTGAGCACCGCCCGCGCCTTGTCGGCCAGCGGCTCCTGCCCGACCGCGGGCGCGGCGGCGAGCAGCACGGCGACCAGCGGCAGCGACCTGACGAACATCCGGCGTCCTCCCGGGGCTCGGCGCGGGCCGCGCAACCCCCTTATAATCGATACCACAATGCGCCGACGGTTCCCACCCGTCGCGTGTCACGCGGACGTAACATGACCCACTCCCGCCGCGACTTACTCAGCTTCCCCGCCCTCGGCCTCGGGGCCGCCGCCGCGGTCCAACTGCTGGCCCGCGATGGGGTGTTGAGCGCCGCGCCGCACCACGCCCCGAAGGCGAAGCGGGCGGTGCAGATCACGCTCGTCGGCGGGCTGAGCCACCTCGACTCGTTCGACCCGAAGCCGGCGCTGGCGCGCTACCACGGCCAGGCGCTGAAGACCGACGAGCGGCCCGACGTGTTCTTCAACCAGGTCGGATTGCTGCGTCAGCCGGACTGGGCGTTCCGCCCGCGCGGCCGCAGCGGGTTGCAGGTGAGCGAGCTGTTCCCGCACATCGCCCGCCACGCCGACGAGCTGTGCGTGATCCGCTCGATGACGGCCGAAAGTGCGAACCACACGCCGGCGCTGTTCGTGCTCAACAGCGGCTTCCAGTTTAACGGCTACCCGTCGCTCGGCGGCTGGCTCAGCTACGGCCTCGGCACACTGACGGAGGAGCTCCCGGCGTTCGTGGTCCTACCGGACGGCCGTGGCGAGGCGAACGGGGCGGCGTCGAACTGGACGAGCGGATTCCTACCGGCGCAGCACCAGGGGGTCGTCTTCCGCAGCGGCGAGGTTCCGGTGAACGACCTGACCCCCGCGCGGCCGATCGACGCGGTTGCCGAGCGCGCGGCGCGGGCATTCCTGGAGGAGCTCAACGGTTCTCATCTGGAGCGCGTCGGGGCGGAGTCGGACCTGACAGCGCGGATGCGGAGCTACGAGTTGGCGGCGCGGATGCAGCGCGCCGTTCCCGCCGTCGCGGACCTGTCGCGGGAGAGCGAGCGGACGAAGTCCGCGTACGGGTTGGACCGGCCCGAGACGGCGGACTGCGGCCGGCGCTGCCTGCTAGCACGCCGGCTGCTCGAGCGCGGCGTGCGGTTCGTGCAGGTGTACAGCGGCGGCCCCATCGCCGGGAACCCGCGCACGAGCTGGGACGCGCACGAGAACGTCCGCGAGAACCACGGCGCCGAAGCCGACCGCATCGACCAGCCCGTCGCGGCGCTGCTCGCCGATCTGCGGCAGCGCGGGATGCTCGACGACACGCTCGTCCTGTTCACGACGGAGTTCGGCCGCACGCCGTTCGCGCAGGCCGCGGCCGGCACCGTCGGCCCGGGGCGCGACCACAACAAGTATGCGTTCAGCTGCTGGCTGGCGGGGGCCGGCGTGAAGGCCGGCAGCGTGTTCGGCGCGACCGACGACATCGGCTGGAAGGTGGCCGAGCACCCGGTGGCGTGGCACGACTTCCACGCCACCGTGCTGCACGTCCTGGGCATCGACCACGAGAAGCTGACGTACTACCACAACGGCATCCGCCGCCGGCTGACGAACGTCCACGGCGAGGTCGTCCGCGGGGTTTTAGCCTGAATTCGACTTGAGGAACGCGGCGACCTCCACCACCTCCGCGGCGGTCATCCGCCAGTCGGCGGCGCCGACCAGCCCCGGCAACTGCCCCGGCCGGCGGGCGCCCACGATCGCCGCCGTCACGGCCGGGTGGCGCAGCACCCACGCGATTGCCACCTCACCCGGCGACTTCCCGTGCCGCGCCCCTATCGACTTCAGCAACTCCACCAGCGCCAGGTTTCGCGTCAGCAGCGGCTCCTGGTAGTGCTTGTTCTTCTCCTTCCGCCAGTCGTCCGCGGGAAGAGCCGCGAGGCGCTCGCGGGTCATCGCCCCGGTCAGCAGGCCGCTCGCCATCGGCGAGTACGCGATGACGCCGACGTTGTGCTCCAGGCAGTACGGCAGGACGCCCGCCTCCACCTCGGGGCGGATCATCGAGTACGGCGGCTGCAACGACGTGATCGGCCCGAACGGGGCCACGCGGGCCATCTGCTCGGCGCTAAAGTTCGACACGCCGATCCAGCGCACCTTCCCCTCCGCCTTCAGCTTCACGAGCGTCTGCCAGCCCTCCTCGATGTCCTCGTCGGGCTCGGGCCAGTGGATCTGGTACAGGTCGATCACGTCCACCCGGAGGCGGCGCAAACTCGACTCACACTCGCGGCGGATGCTGTCGGCCTTCAGCGACTTGCCGATCTGTCGGTTCTGATCCCACACCCGCTCGCATTTGGTGAACACGAACGGCCGCTTCCCCGCGGGGATGTCGTCGAGCGCCTGTGCCACCACCTCCTCGGAGTGGCCGAGGCCGTAGACCGCGGCGGTGTCGATCCAGTTGATGCCGAGGTCGAGCGCCTCGCGGATCGCGGCGACGCTGTCCGCGTCGTCCTGGGCGCCCCAGCCGAACGCCCAGCCGCCGCCGCCGACGGCCCACGCCCCGAAGCCGATGGGGGTGATGTGCAGGTCCGAGTTGCCGAGCCGTCGCGTCAGCATCGCCGCCCCTCCGCTGTGCCGGCGGACGCCGGCCGCTCACGATCCTACCCTCACGGTATGCAACCCCTCGTGCTCATCAACGCCGTCGGCCTCACCCCGCGTCTGCTGGAGTTCGCCCCGCGGCTAAAGGCCGTCGCCGCCGCGGGGTGGGTGGCGAACATGCCGGAGGTGCTGCCGGCCGTCACCTGCACGGCGCAAGCGACGATCCTGACGGGAAAGCTGCCGCGCGATCACGGCGTGGTGGCGAACGGGTGGCTGTTCCGCGACACGAACGAGGTGCGTTTCTGGCAGCAGTCGAACCGGCTGATCGAGTCCGAGCCGCTGTACGCGACGGCGCGAGATCGTGCGAAGCAGCGCGGCCGGGCGTTCAAGAGCGCGAAGCTGTTCTGGTGGTTCAACCAGGGCGCCGCGGTGGACATCTCGGTCACGCCGAAGCCGTGGTACGGCGTGGACGGGAATAAGCTGTTCGGCGTGACCGGCACGCCGCCGGGCCTCGCGGAAGGGGTCGAGGCGCGCGTCGGGACGTTTCCGTTCCCGGCGTTCTGGGGGCCGATGGCGGGGAAGCCGAGCACCGACTGGATCGCCGCCGCGGCCGGGGTCGTGCTGACGGACCACGCCCCCGACCTGACGCTCGTGTATCTGCCGCACCTCGACTACGACCCGCAGCGGTTCGGCCCCGCCGGCACCGACATGCCGAAGTGTGTAAAGCAACTCGACGACGCCTGCGCCCCGCTGCTCGACGCCGCGATCCGGGTCGGGGCGAAGGTGTGGGTCGTGAGCGAGTACGGTCACTGCGACGTAAGCCGCCCCGTCTACCCGAACCGCGAGCTGCGGAAGGCGGGCACCCTCGGCGTCCGTGGAGGGCCGTTCGGCGAACAACTCGACCTGTTCACCACGCGGGCGTTCGCCGTCTGCGAACACCAACTCGCCCACGTCTACGTCAATCAACCGTCCGGTGTCGTGCCGGTGAAGGAACTCTTTTCGACGCTCCCGGGTGTGGCCCGCGTGCTGGTCGGCGAGGAGCGCGCCGAGATC
>DASPHQ010000945.1:0-2189 GCA_035629595.1 Urbifossiella sp.
CGCCGCTGCGCGACCGGCCGGAGGACGTCGAGGTGCTGGTCAGTCACTTCGCGCGGAAGTACGCCCGCCCCGGCCGGCCGACGCCGACGGTCGAGCCGGAGGCGCTGGAGGCGCTGAAGAAGGCGCCGTGGCCGGGGAACATTCGGCAGCTGGAGAACGCCATCGAGCGGGCGTGCGTGACGTGCAAGGACGGCGTGCTCCGCGTCGCCAACCTGCCGCGCGACATCGGCGGCCGCGTCGAGGCGAAGCACCCGTTCCAGGTGGACCTGGCGCGGCCGCTGCCCGACCAGCTGGCCGAACTGACGGCGGCGTTCGAGGAGCGCTATCTGCGGAAGGCGCTGCGGAAGACGCGCGGCCACGTCGGCAAGTGCGCCAGCATCACCGGCCTGTCGCGGCGGAGCATCACGGACAAGATCGCGCAGTACGGGATCGACAAGAACGACTTCAAGAAGGACTGATCGGGGCGAGCGGCGGGCGTGAGCCCGCTGTTGGCTCCGCGCGGCGAACGCTCGCGGAGCCAACAGCGGGCTCACGCCCGCCGCTCACCCGTCTGCAAGTGCCGCGTCACCCGCGGCGCCGCGGCGAGCGTCAGTCCCAGATCGACCAGCTCCTGCGGCCCCGCCGGCGCCGGCTTGAGGTGCCCGCCGCCCATCGTGCAGACCGTCCCCTCGGCCAGGTCGAACACCCCCTGCACCACCTCCACCCCGGCGTTCTCGGGGCGCAACTCCCGCTTCAACTGGTACGCCGTCAGCGCGGCGTTGAGGTAGACCGCCGCCTCGGCCAACGCCTTCGGGTAACCGGGGTCGGTCGCGACGTCCGCCCCCCACGTCTGCTCCAGCGACAGGGCTGTACTCCGCACGGCGATCTGGATGTGGTTGATGACCGCCCGGACCGAGCGGCTGAAGCCGATGCCGGTCGCGTGCTTCGGGCTGAGGTACGCCTGCACGGCCGCGGCCACCGCCCCGCACCCGGTGTGACCGAGGACCGTGAGCAGGCTCAGCGACGAGCCGAAGTTGGCGAGCGCGTACTCGATGCTGCCGAGCGCCTCGTCGCCGAGCACGTTGCCGGCCACGCGCACCACGAACAGCTCGTTCGGGCCGGCGTCGAAGACGAGCTCCAGCGGCACCCGCGCGTCCGAGCAGCCGAGCACGACGCCGTAAGGCGCCTGCTTCGGCGTGCCGGCTACGGCGAGGGGGCCGGCCTGTTCCGCGGCGAAGCGGGCGTTCCCGTCGGCGAGCCACTGAAGTGCCTCGGCAGCGTCGGCCGGCAGGTGCGGCGCGCCGTCGCCCGGCAGGCGAAAGCGGGTGACGAAGTCCATGACCGACCCCCCGGCGGAAACGCCGCCGCCCCGCCCGCGGACCGGTCCGCGGGCGGGGCGGCTTGGCGCCCGACCGTCTATTCAATCCCGCCGGCCGCCGCCGACTAGCAGTAGGAGGCCGCTCACGATCACGATTCCGCCGATCACCGGGCCGCCGGCCGCGGTGTCGGTACGGTCACCGAAGGCGTTCGCACCCAAGATCACCGCCCCCAACACCACGCAGAGCAGCCCGATCCATCGCATCGGCTCACCGGCGGCACCCCCGGTCCGTCACAACCCGGCCGCGGGGGCGACGGTCGGGCTGTAGGCGGCGGACCCACCCTGGGCCGCGCCGTTGTGGCCGGCCACCCGGTCGGCGACGTTGTGGACCGCGCCGTCCACCAACCGCGGCACCTGCTCGTTCACACTCTGCTTCAGCGACGCCAGCGCCGTGGACAGCGCCTGCCGGGCCAGTTGCTCCACCTCACCGCCGACCATCGCCCACAGGTTGGCGAACATGCCCGGCTGCGCGGGCGCGGCGGCCGCCGGGGCCGCGTAGCCGTACGGCGTCTGGTCGTGCGACGCCGTGCCGGGCCGGCCGCCCGGGGCGGGCTCGCGGAAGCCGCGGGCCATCAGCGGCCGCGAGTCCCGGCCGCCGAACAGGAGGTAGCCGGTAACGAACCCGACGGCCGTACTCGCCCCCATCGCCTTGCCGGGGTGGTTGCCGACACACTCGGCGAGGTTGAACGACGCCACGGAGTCCTTGACCGACGCGAACGTCTCCTTCACCGAGTCCTTCATCGCGGCCACCGACTCCTGGATCGTCTCCTTCACCGCGGCGGGGGCGGTCGTCACCGTGTCTTTCACCGCCTGGACGGTGTCGGAGATGGTG
>DASPHQ010000946.1:0-5208 GCA_035629595.1 Urbifossiella sp.
AGAACGCCGGATCGGCGAGCAGCCCGGGGCGCAGTTCGCTCCCGCGGTGCGGCAGCCACACCACCACCCACAGCACCGACGGCACCGTCAGCAGCGCGGCGAACGCGACGGTGTGAACCGCCTTCCGCGTCAGACTCCCCGCCACGCCCGCCGACAGCAGCGCCCCGGCGAACCCGGCCGCGACCGGCGGCAGCAGCACGCCAGGCTTCGTCGCCGCGGCGAGCCCGCACGCCAGCCCGGCGGCGAGCGTCTCGCGCCACGTCAGCTGCCGGCCGGGTCGGGCGAGCACCCACACCGCGACGGCCAGCCCGAGCACGGCGACGGGTTCGGTGCAGAAACTGCGGCACACCATCAGGCCGAACGGGGCGAACATCAGCCACCCGCCGGCGGCGACGGCGGCCCAGCGGCAGCCGGTCTGCCGGCGGACGGCGGCGCCGACGAAGCCGCACGCCGCGACCCACGCCGCGGCGGCGAACAGCTTCGCCGCCCACGGCTGTTCCTCGCCGGCGGCGGCGTACCACGCGGCGACGGCGACGGACAGCACCGGCGGGCTGATGACGTGTTCGTGTCGGACGGCGTCGAACCAGGCGTCGCGGTCGGGGGTGCGGGCGGCGGGGTCGGCGGCGACCCACAGGGAGCGGGCGGCGAGGGCGGCGTCGTACTGCACCGTCGGGTGGAACGGGAACGGCCACTCGCGGAGGTCGGTGAGTCGCCACCCGACCCCGGCCGCGGCGACGGCGGCCGCGACGGCGAGCGCCAGGCGGGGTGCGGGGGCGGGCATCCGTGCGGCTCCGGGGTCGGCCGAGATTACCCGCGGGCGCCGGCGGCTGTCAAACCGACCCCGCGAGCCGCCGCCGGGCCGTCGTTCTGGTGGCTGCACTTGGTTCCAGCGGAAGGGGGGACCCAGTCCCAGAAGCATTGAGTCAACTGGAGGAATCACTATTGGAACGACGCCGCGGCGCGGATCACGACGTGAGTCGTTGTCCGGTCAGGACTTGCGACCGACGGCAGCGTCTCCACCCGATCCCTGTCGTTTCGCGTCCGGCGGCACGGAGCGCGCCTGGGAATCGAGCCGGTCCTTGTTCCGCGACGACACAAGCCCGGATTGGATCAAGGCGTAGTGACCACGGTGTGGACTGCCTCGCCGATCTGCAAGAGGGTGTCTAGAGCATCCGCCACGAGTCCTTCGTCGATCGGCCAGCGATCGCCGGGGGATCCGGGGTCCATGTCCGCTTCGTGTGCAATTTTGTTCCGCCGGTCAACAATCAGTGCTAGCCTCGTCTTCGCTGACTTGGCCTCGATCGCCAGCAGAACCCCTACCTCTTTCCACAGATCCTTGTTGCTAATCAACCGGATGGCGTCCGCGACCTTGTCCGGTTGCTGGAAGGCGAGCCAGCCATGCTGCCTCCTTACCTCGACCTCAAGCCATTGGACGCTCGCCGGGTTGGCGTTCCAAAGTATCGCGCCATCCATCTGGACCGCGAACCGGCCGAATGCGTCGGTGCGGGTGCGGGTTCCCCGCAGGCACTCGACCATCCCGATCCGCGCCAGATCGTGGATCAGCGTGTCGAACGCGCTTACCCCGCTGACGATGCACGCACGGAGGACATCAGACAGATCGACGGCCGGTCCAACCTGAGGCGCGAGCACAACCACCAGCGCGCGCAGGTCGCGGGCGCGGGTGATGTTGCCGCGGAAGCGGTCGAGGGCGTCATTCATCGCTGGTCAGGTCGATGACCATCTTCGACAGCTTCTCAAAGACGCTCTCGAACATGTTCTTGGATTTCTTCGTGCGAGTCAGAAGTACCCCGCCGAGCCCGATCTGCTCGTCGGTGAGGGCGTAAACCGGCACCTGGTGCTCCTGCGACTTGGCGATCAGGCTGTTGAAGTCCGAGATGCTCGCCAGACGGTAATTCTGTTCGATCCCGAGCCGCTTATAGTGGGCCTCGTCCAGCAACATCTCCTCCTTGCGGAGAACCGGGATAAGCGTGGCCAGTACCTTCCGGTCGATCGCATCGATCCACTTCTGGAACCCGACCGCGGGGGTGCCACTGGTCGGTGCGTCCTCCTCATCATGGTCGACGCTCGACCGGTCGCGGATGCGGTACTTCTGGACGATGGTGCCCAAGAACTTCGGGGTCGTCGTCGGGAGGGGATATGAAGCCTCCTTAAAGATCGACATGCCGCTTGCCTGCCGCGACCACTTCCGCCACTTCGGAAGTACCGAGGCCAGGGAATCCACCGCCATAACCGAGAAGTAGTCCGGGCTCGTGGGTACAATAAAGTAGTCGCTTGTCATTAGCAGGTTCTGGTTGATCGAGCTCAGGCTGGGGTTCATGTCGATCAGTACGTACTCTGCGTGATGTTTCTCGGCCGTCTTCGAGATCAGGTAGGAGAGCGACCCGGGGAGGTTCTGCAGTGTCTGAATCGTGCCGGACAGCTCCTGGGCCATCCCGAGGCTAACCTCGTACTCCGATAGGCGGATATGGCCCGGGAGTAGGACCATGTTCGGGTTCCCGTTCACCGGGACACACTCGATCGCCTCGATCTCCTTCGGGCGCGACTCGAACGCGGGGGCAAGCCCTGCCCGGATGTTGCGAGCGGGTTGCTCCTCGTAGAAATCTTCGAACTCCCCTTGCCCGCGGTACCCCAGGACGAGTCCGGTCAAGTTGCATTGTGGATCGGCGTCCACGAGCATCACGCGGCTCCCCCCGCGTGCCAACATCCAGCCCAGGTTGAAGGCGGTCGTCGTCTTGCTGACGCCACCCTTGTGGTTGAAGAGGGCAATTCGCTTGACCCGCCTCGGAGGGACGGCATCGCGGGGCTTTGCTTTCGCCATCGGGCTACCCCGCACTCATGGGCTTTGGGTTGGACTGTCGCTCAGAAGCTTCATTCCATTCTAGCGAATGGCCCATGCTGGTATGAAGCTTCCCTCGTTCCGCCGCTCCGTGGCGAATCGAGAGCAGACGCGTAACCGCGCCGGCGGCCACGGGTCGCGGTCGTACACCTCCAGCGTCAGCAGCGGTCGCAAGCCCCGGCGAGCCAAGCCCCGTCAGGGGCCGGGTGGCGTCGGCGAGTCGGCGGTGGCCGGCGGCCCCCGGCGGGCGAACGGCCAGACGCCGTGCCGCCGCAGGCGGAACCCGACCAGCAGGAGCACCACAACCACGCCTCCGACTTTCACCGCCAGTTCAGCCATCCCGCGCTCCGTCCACGGCGCGCGGGCGGCGGGCGGCACCTCCGCGTCCGCGCCGTCGCGGTACGCCTTCCCCTCCTCGTACAGCTTCAGCCGCGCCCGCGCCCACCCGGCCGGCGGCGACTTCGCGTACGTCGCGTTCGCCAGGGCCTGCTTCTCGTACCGCACGGCCTCGTCGAACCGGCCGCACTCGGCCTCCGCCGCCGCCAGGGTGTCGATGTAGTCGCCCTTCTGCCAGCGGGTCAGCTCGCACGCCCGGCGGGCGTCGGCCGCGGCCGCCTCGCCGTCGCGCACGGCCGCGTCCGGGCTCGTCGCCCGGAGCCAGGCGCGGCGGTCGAAGGCCGGGGCGTGGTTGGGGTCGGCCGCGATCGCCGCCGCGTACGCTTCCAGCGCCGCCGCCGGGGCCGACCGCTGGAGGTGAACTGCCGCCCGCGCCATGTGCGGGTACGCCCAGTTCGGCTTCGCCCGGGCCGCGGCGGCGAAGTCGGCCAGCGCCCGGTCGAACTCCTTCATCCCGTCGTACGCGAAGCCCCGGTCGTAGAGTGCGTCGGCGTGGTCGGGCTTGAGCCGGACGGCCTCGTCGTGGTCCGGTATGGAGCGGTCGTACTCGCCGGCGTCGACGCGGAGTCGGCCGCGGCGGAAGTACCCCAGGGGGTCGGCGGGCCGCAGCGAGATGTAGCGGGTGAAGTCGGCCTCGGCCCCGTCCTTGTCCCTCGAACACTGCCGGCTGTAGCCGCGCAGCTCGTAGTATGGCGCGTGTTGGGGATTCAGCCGGATCGCCTCGCCGTAGTCGGCGGCGGCGCGGGCATAGTCGTACTTTTCCAGCCACAAATCGCCGCGGCCGGCATACCCCTGGTCGTTCAACGGCTCGAACTCGATCGCCCGGTTGTAGTCGGCCAGCGCCCGGTCGGGGTCGCCCTTCAGCCTCCACAACCGGCCGCGCCACAGGAAGGCGCGGGCGGAGCTCGGGCGGAGGCGGATGGCCTCGTCGTAGGCGGCGATGGCGCCGTCGAGGTCGCCGGCCTGCTCGCGGGCGAGGCCGTGGTCGATGAGGGCCGCCACGTCGCGCGGCTCGGCGGGCGGCTGGGCGAGCGCGAGCAGGAGGGCGACGAACACGGGCGAGTCTCCGGCGAGTCCGGCCAGTGTACCCGCGCCGCCGGGCGGCGTCACGGTGCAGGTGCAGCGCCGGCGGGCCGAGCCCCGTCAGGGTCCGGGTGGCGTCGGCGGGTCGTCGGCGACGGCGGGCGGCACCCGGCGGGCGAACGGCCAGACGCCGAACCGCCGCAGACGGAACGCGACCAGACCCGATACCACGAGCGCGATGAGCCCCGTACCCACGACCTCGGAGATCAACCGTTTCGTCCGCTCCGGGTCGTCCTCCTCGCCGGGTACTTCGGCCGCCGCGCCCAGCCGGTACGCCTTCCCCTCCTCGTATATCTTCCGCCGGTCGCGGGCTCCGTCGCCGTCCGGCGACTTGGCGTATTCCGCGTCCGCGAGCGCCCGATCGACGGATGCGATCGCCTCGGCGAACCGCCCGCTCTCCGCCTCGGCGGCGGCGAGTGATTCGAGTGCCGTGGGGTCCTTCCAGTCGGTCAACTCGCAGGCCCGGCGGGCGTCGGCCACCGCCAGTTCCGCGTTCCGGATGCCGGGCGCCGGACACGACGCTCGGAGCCAGGCCCGCTTCTGGTAGACCGCCGCTCGCCCTGGGTCCAGCCGCAAAACCTCGTTGTAATCCGACACCGCTCGTGACCACTCACCTCGGGCCTCGTACGCCGCGCCGCGCTCCACGTAGCCGCGGGCGGCGGCGGGCTCCAACCGAAGCACCTCCTCGGCGTCGGCGAGAGCCCGGTCGTAGAGCTTCATCTTCCGCCACGCGCGCGCCCGGCCGACGTACGCCGGGAGGTGCTTCGGGTCGAGCCGGATCGCCTCGTCGAAGTCGAACGTGGACCGGTGATTCTCGCCGGCGTCGAGGCGGAGGAAGCCGCGCATCGCGTACGCTTCGGGGTCGTCCGGCC
>DASPHQ010000947.1:0-2372 GCA_035629595.1 Urbifossiella sp.
GCATGGGAACTCCGGGTGTGGGTGTGTGAGGGAAGCCCGGGGACGGCCGTCCCCGGGCTTTGAGAGGCTGTTATTGCTTCGAGGCGGGTGCAGTCGGGGCGGCGACCGGCGTGCCAGTCTCGGCGACGCGGACGACTTCCACGGTCGCGGTGTTCCCCTCGCCGGGGCGCGCGCCGCCGATCAGCAGGGCGTTCGCGCCGTGCGGCACGAGCCGGGCGACCATCCGCGGCGTCGCCGCCTGGCCGACCTTCTCCCAAGTCTGGCCGTCGGCGGTGAGGCGGTACACGCCGCCGGACACGGTGTTCACGACCACCCGGCCGTTCACCGTCGCCGCGGCCGGCGAGAACGACATGGCCTTCTTCCCCTCGAGCGGCAGCGCCGGGCCGGTGCTCCACGTGCGCGTCGCCGCGTCGAAGATGTCGGTGGCCTTCCCCTCGGCCCCGAGCCCGCCGAGGACGTAGACCTTCGTGCCGACCGCCGTCGCGGTCAGCGCCCGCCGCTGGAACGGCTGCGGCACCGACTCCCACTTCGGCGTTCCGGTCCCCAGGTCGAGGATCAGCGTGGTGTCGTGCCAGCCCGACTTCTCGGCCTTCCCCTTCATCTGCCAGCCGCCGACGACGACGAGCTTGTCGCCGACCACGGCCACGTCGTGCGACGACCGGCCGGCCGGCAGCGGCGGCAGCGGCTCCCACACCTTCTTGGCCGGGTCGTACCGGGCGCAGTCGGTCAGCGAGAAGTTATCGGCCCTGTCGCCGGGCTCGTTCTTCGGCTGCATCCCGCCCACACGGACCACCTTGCCGGCGTGCGTGACGAGGTTCATCCCCTGGGCGATCGGCCCGCCCGGCAGCTCCTCCCAGCGGGTGCCGCCGTCGAGCTTCAGCCGCTGGAACGAGCCGAGCACGGACTTGGTGTCGTAGGAGTGCGTCTCGCCGGCGTGGCCGCCGTAGACGTACAGGTAGCCGTCGCACACCGTCGCGCCGAAGCTCGACACGGCGTGCGGCATCGGCGGGAGGGTCACGGCCTTCTCGGGCTCGGCGGCGCGGCCGACGCCGGTGAACAGGACGGCCGCGAGGGCGGCGGTGGCAAGTCGGAACGTCATGTCGTCTCCGGAGCGTGTCTGGTTGGTGGAAGCTCGGGGGTTACGGCAGGGCCACGGCCTCGCCGCCGGCGCGGGTGCCGAGGCCGGCGAAGGTGGTGGCGTTGATCGAGTCGCGGAAGAACTGCACGGACCCGTCCGCCATCACGAACCCGGCGCCGCCGGCGTGCTGGCTGCGGAACGCGCCGTACGGCGCGTCGGGGTTACCGGGCGTCCGGTTGTTGATGCCGTTCATCGTGCCGGTGTAGTTGTAGACGTAGCCGTAGGACCACACCGGCCCGGTGTTCGAAGGCACGCCGGCGGGCATGAAGTCGCACTCGCCAACCATGATCGTGTTCGACGACCCGTCCAGGATGCCGACGACCGTCACCGGTGCGTTGCCCCACTGGTCGCGCTGGGTGGGGTCGGACGAGTACGCCTTGTTGCGGATCGGCTGGATGACCCCGTCGGTCGCCTTCGTGGCCCAGCTGCCGTACCGCACCTGGTACGCGGTCGGGGTGCCGACGCAGAACACGTAGCTCGACGGGGCGCGGGTCTCGGGCGCCGTGCCGAGCGACCCGCCGTTCGTGGAACTCGGCGCCGCCATCGACGGGCAGGTGTACGACGGGATCGGCATCTGCTGGAGGAGGAAGTTCGTGTACCCGTCGCCGTCGGCGTCCAGGGTACTGTTCCGCGGCAGCTTCGGGTCCCACTTCTTGGCCACCGCGTCCTGCTCGAGGTACGGCAGCAGCATGATCCAGCCGGGGACGTAGGTGCCGGTGCTCTCGCGCGGCTGGAAGTCCATCACGGCGTACGGGAGGGTGCCGACGACGCCCTCGTAGCTGTGGCAGGCGAGGCCGATCTGCTTCAGGTTGTTCTGGCACTTCGTCCGCGCGGCGGCCTCGCGGACCTTCTGGACGGCGGGGAGGAGCAGGCCGATGAGGATGGCGATGATGGCGATCACCACCAAGAGCTCGATCAGCGTGAACCCGTGGGAACGAACGCGACGCATGGGGGCAGCCCTCCGGTTCCGGGGAACGGGATCAGGCGAGCCGCGTTGCGACGGTAGGTGAGCAGCCGGGAGGGGCCGCGTCCCGAACGTTGGCGGAGCGTACTCGGCGGGCGGGTCCGGCGGCGTGGCCGTCGGACCCGGTCGTGCTGAAATGAGACACAATCTCAACAAGACGCCTTTACCCTAGCCGAGCGTCGGATACAGTCAAGAACCAGTGGGGAAAAATCGCACCGGATCACTGCCCGATTCCAGAAGCCGGCTCCGCAAGGCGACTTCTGCTGATAC
>DASPHQ010000948.1:0-7549 GCA_035629595.1 Urbifossiella sp.
AGCATTGAGTCAACTGGAGGAATCAGCGTTGGAGCGACGCGGCCGGGCCGCGCGCGACGCGAGTCCTGACCCGGCCGGAACTTGTGGCCGACGGCAACCGTTCACCCCATCCGACACGAGACGCCGCTCGTCTCCACGGGAGCCCTGATGTCTCACGCCTCGTTTCATCCATCCCGCCGCGGCGTGATCCGGTCGATGGTCGCCGGGTCGGTCGCCTTCCCCGCGGTCCTCGCGGACCTCCTCGCCGCGGATGCGCCGCCGGCCGCCGACCCGCTCGCCCCGAAGCCGCCCCACCACGCGCCGAAGGCAAGGCGCGTCATCTGGCTGTTCTCCACCGGCGGCGTGTCGCAGATGGACACGTTCGACCCGAAGCCCAAACTGCTCGCGGCCGACGGCATGACCCTCGGGGCCGGTGGCGGACTGTCGAACGAGCGGCGGCCGCTGGTCCGGCCGCGGTGGGCGTTCCGGCCCGGCGGCCGCTGCGGCACGCAGGTCAGCGACCTGTTCCCGCACCTCCGCGACCGCATGGACGACGTGTGCCTCATCCGCTCCATGACCACCGACAACAACGAGCACTTCCAGGCCACGCTCGCCATCCACACCGGGTCGTTCTTCGCGGCGCGACCGAGCATCGGCAGCTGGGTCAGCTACGGGCTGGGCTCGGTGAACCGGAACCTGCCGTCGTTCGTGGTCATCGCCCCGCACCTCCCCTACGCCGGCACCCAGGTGTTCGCCAACGACTTCCTCCCCGCGTACCACCAGGGCACCCGCGTGCTCCCCGGCCGGGAGCCGGTGCCCAACGTGCGGCGGCAGGCCGGAACGGGCGAGCTGCAGGAACTCGAACTCGGCTTCGCGGCGGCGCTGAACCGGACCCACCTCCGGGCGCACGGCCACGACTCCGACATGGCCGCCCGCATCCGCTCGTTCGAGACGGCGTTCCGCATGCAGACCGAGGCGCCCGAGGCGTTCGACCTGTCGAAGGAGACGCAGGCCACGCTCGACCTGTACGGCCTGGCGCGCGGCGACACCGAGGGCTTCGGGTGGCAGTGCCTCGTGGCGCGGCGGCTGGCCGAGCGCGGCGTCCGGTTCGTCGAGATCATCGACGGCAGTTCGGCGAACAACTGGGACTCGCACTCGGACATGGCGGCGCACGAGCCGCTGGCGCGGCGGATCGACCGGCCGATCGCCGGGCTGCTTCAGGACCTCAAGCGGACCGGGCTGCTGGCCGACACGCTGGTGGTGTGGACGACGGAGTTCGGCCGCACCCCGGGCCAGGACGGGCCGCGGGGCCGCGGCCACCACCCGGCCTGCTTCTCGTCGTGGCTGGCGGGCGGCGGGGTGAAGCCGGGGATCGCCTACGGGGCGACCGACGACATCGCCGCGACCGTGGCCGAGAAGCCGGTCCACGTCCACGACTTCCACGCGACGATCCTGCACCTGCTCGGGCTGGACCACGAGCGGCTGACGTACCGCCACGCCGGCCGCGACTTCCGCCTCACCGACGTGGCCGGCACCGTGGTGAAGGACATCCTGAGTTAGAGTCGAGCGGGGGTCGCCCGCCGGCCTCAGAGCAAGAGCCCGTCGATCTTCCGGCCGATCACCAGCGGGTGCGGCCGGGCGGCGTGGTCGTGCACGACCGTGTCGGGCGGAACGCCCAGCAGGTGGTAGAGGGTGGCCGCGACGTCTCGGGGGTCGTGCGGGTGCGAGGCCGGGAACGCGGCGGCCTTGTCGGACGAGCCGTAAACCACGCCCCCGCCCACCCCGCCGCCCGCCAGGGCGATCGAGTAGACGAACGGCCAGTGGTCGCGGCCGGCGGAGCTGTTGACCCGCGGCGTCCGCCCGAACTCGGCGTTGGCTACGACCAGCGTCCGGCCGAGCAGGCCCCGCTCGTCCAGGTCGGCGACCAGCGCCGCGAACGCCCGGTCGAACGTCGGGCAAAGCGACTCCTTCATCTGCGCGAAGTGCCGGGCGTGCGTGTCCCACGAGCCCGTCGGCGTGCGGCAGTAGTGCACGTTGACGACCGGCACGCCCGCCTCGGCCAGCCGGCGGGCCAGCAGGCAGCACTGGCCGAACGGCGTCCGCCCGTACCGGTCGCGGACCGCCGCGGGCTCGCCCGCCAGGTCGAACGCCCGCCGCGTCTCCGGCGCGCCGACCAGGTCGAACGCCCGCTGCTGGTGGTCGTCGAGGCCGCCCGCCCCGGCCGCGTGGTCCAGGAGCCGGCGCTGGCCGTCGATCTGCCGCAGCAGGGTCCGCCGGTCCGCCAGCCGCGTGAGCGTCAGGTCGGGGTCGGGGGCGACCGCCGCGACGCGCACGTCCGCCGCCTGCAGGTCCTGGTCGATGACCAGTGGGCCGTGCCGGCCGCCCAGGAACCCGGGGAGCTGGCCGTGCAGGACGGTGCCGTTGGCCCGGCGCATCAGCGGACCGACCTGGACCCAGGTCGGCAGCGGGCCGGGCCGGCGCAGGGCGCTCTGGACGGCCCCGACCGGCGGGAAGTCGGTCGGGGCGGGGGGGAAGTCGCCGCGGGCCTCCTGGTCGGGCGGGTGGGCGTGGCCGGTCATCGCCGCCAGGCTCGCCTGCACGTGGTTGGCGTTGCCGTGGCTGACCGACCGGACGACCGCCAGCCGGTGCATGACCCGCGCGCACGCCGGCAGCAGCTCGCCGATCCGGATGCCCGGGACGCTGGTGGCGGTGGCGCCGAACTCGCCCCGCTCGGGCGAGGGGCCGTCCGGCTTGGGGTCCCACGTCTCCTGCTGGGCGTGGCCGCCGTGCAGGTAGAGCATGATGACCGACCGGGCCCGGCCGAAGGTGCCCCGCGGTTCGGGCGTGGCGGCCGCGCGGGCGCGGACCAGGTCCGCCAGGAGCAGCCCGGTCCCGGCGAGCCCGCCGAGGCTCAAGACCCCGCGGCGGTGAAGACGGGCGGGCTCGGGTGTCGGACGGCGCATGCTGACCCCCGCGGTATCTGACCCCATTGTTCCCGCCGCCCGTGGGCTGTCAATGACGAACCCGTGGAACCGGCGCCGCGACGGTCGCACGCCAAGAACCGCGTGACACGCCCGTCCCATTCGGCTATCCTCCGCATGTCGAGCCTTCCCGTTCACCCCGCGCCGTTCGATGCCGTACCGCGTGGGGTCCGTCGAAGTGTTCGATTCCCGCCGGCACGCACCCGTCTGCACACCCTGCCGAAGGAACGCTCCCATGAGTTCCTCTCCCCCTCGCTCGCCGCGCCTTGCGCCGGCCGGCCTCGCGGTTGCGATCCTCGCCGGCGTGGGTCTGGCGGCGCAGGGACCGACGCCGGAAGTACGGTTCCCCGGCGTGATCAACATCGACCCGCCGCACGTCTCCACCGACAAGACGGTGAAGTACGACTTCGACGTCGTCTACGTCCGCGCGCCGCGGAAGTCGCCCGACGGGCGCTCGAAGTGGGCGGAGGTCGGCGACCCACGCACGACGGAGCCCGGCGCCGACCTGATGCTGCTGCACCCGGACGGCACCGAGGAGGTGCTCGTGCCGGTGACCGAGAAGGAGGCGATCGCCGACCCGCAGGTGTCGTTCGACGGCCAGTCGGTCTATTTTGCGAAGATGCACGACGCCCTCGGCCACAAGGGCGCCGATGTCTACAAGGTTCACGTCCCGACGAAGAAGGTCACGCGGCTCACAGGGCAGAAGTTCACGCCGAACACGGGCGCCGCGGACTGGTCGAAGACGCCGCTGCCGGGCTGGGGCGTGTACAACCTGGGGCCGTGCCCGCTGCCCGGCGGCCGGCTCGCGTTCGTCAGCGACCGCAACGCGTTCAAGGCGACGAACCCGGGCTACGCGCCCCACGCGCTCGCACTCCAGCTCTTTACGATGGACGACGACGGCGTGAACGTGGAGTGCATCGGGCACCTCAACCTGGGCATGGCGCTGCACCCGGTCGCCCTGCAGGACGGCCGGATCATGTTCAGCTCGCTCGAGTCGCAGGGCCTGCGCAGCCACCACCTCTGGGGCGTGTGGTCGATCCACCCGGACGGCACGAACTGGAACCCGATGCTCAGCGCCTTCGAGGTCGGCAACGGCACCGCGGACTCGACGCACTTCCAGACGCAGCTCTCCGACGGCAGCGTCGTGGTGCAGAGCTACTACAACCTGAACAACGCCGGGTTCGGCACGTTCCTGAAGTTCCCGCTGAGCGCGCCGGAGGGCTCCGCGGGGTTCGGCCCCGGGTACAAGCCGGACCCGAAGAACGCGAAGGTGCGCTTCAGCCGCCACGCCGACGGCCGGCCGATCTGGATTCAGTTCCCGTTCAGCCCCCACGGCCTCGAATCGCTGACGCCGTTCGTGCTGAAGGGCGACTGGCCGTCCGCCCCGGCGGACCCGTCGAAGAAGGACTCGCCGCGGGTGGGCAAGGTCACGCACCCGGCCGCCGCCCCGGACAACCACGTGCTCACCGCGTGGTCGGCCGGCTCGGTGAACAGCCAGATGCGGTTCGCGCCCGCGTTCGACAGCGGCATTTATCTCATCAAGTCCGGCCGGCCGGTGAACGAGCCGGGCGAGATGCGCTTACTCAAGAACGACCCGCGGTACCACGAGCAGTGGCCGCGGGCGCTCGTGCCGTACGAGCGGATCCACGGCATGAAGGAACCGAAGACGATCGCGCCGCTCGCCAACGACGGCAAGCTGTCGAAGCATCTCCCGGAGGGCACGCCGTACGGCCTGGTCGGCACGAGTAGCTTCTACAAGCGCGAGAGCTACCCGTACGGCGTCGTGAAGCCGGGCACCGTGACCGCGACCTTCGCCGGCGAGAAGGACCCGACCGGCCACAAGGGGTTCGACTCGTCGTTCAACTGGAGCGTGCAGGGCTCCGACGCCGGCCTCTACCAGAACGCCGACATCCACGCCGTGCGAATCGTCCAGCTCGAACCGGCGAGCGAGATTAACAAGGGCCGCACGTTCTACAACCACGCCCGCGAGCGGATGCGCATCCTCGGCGAGGTCCCGCTCCGCAAGTTCAACGAGGACGGCAAACAACCGCTCGACCCGGACGGCAACCCGGACACGAGTTTCCTCGCCAAAATCCCCGCGGACGTCGCGTGGACGTTCCAGACGCTCGACGGCCGCGGCATGGTGCTCAACGCGGCGCAGACGTGGCACCAGCTGCGGCCGGGCGAGGTCCGCACCGACTGCGGCGGGTGTCACGCGCACTCGCAACGGCCCACCGACTTCAAGCTCACCGCCGCGGCGAAGCCCGACTACGCGCCGTTCGACCTGACGCGGAAGACCTCCCTGATCACGACGAGGGCCGCGGACGAGTCGAAGGGCAAGTGGGACGCGCGCGGCGAGACGGGGATCCGGTACGAGGCCGGCCCGAAGACGGTCGAGTACCACCGCGACGTCAAGCCGATCCTCGCGCGGAGCTGCGTCGCGTGCCACACCGGCAAGAGCGACAACCCCCCGGGCCGCCTCGTGCTCGACGACGACGCCCTCGTGAAGGCGCTGAACCCCGCGAGCCACGGCGGCGAGTACACCGTCCCGGGCACGTACGCCCGACTCGCGCTCGACCCCCAGGGCAAATGGGGCCACCCGCCGCTGCACCGCCACAGGTGGGCGCACCTGCCCAACGCGGCGTCGCGGTACGTCACCATGATGCAGGCGCGGCGGAGCCTCCTCATCTGGAAGGTCTACGGCGAGCGCCTCGACGGCTGGCAGAACGACGACATGCCGTACGAGACGGTCCCGGGCGATCCGACCTCGCTGCGCCACAAGGGCGCGCCGGTGCCGGACACGACCAGGAACCGCGAGATCGCCCACATCGGCTACACCGGCGGCCGGATGCCGCCGCCGGAGGCCGTCGCGAACGGCAAGGTGCAGGCGCTCGGCGACGAGGACCGGCTCACGCTCGTGCGCTGGGTCGATCTCGGCTGCCCCATCGACCTGACCTACGACCCGAAGCCGCAGGGCGCGGCGCTGCGCGGGTGGGCGGTCGACGACCAGCGCCCGACACTCGCGCTCGCGCTGCCCCGGGCCGGCGCGAACGCGACCTTCGACCGCATCCTGGTCGGGATGCACGACACCGGCTCCGGCCTCGACGCCGCGAGCTTCAGCGCCACCGCCGACTTCGCAATCGACGGTGTCGCGGCGGGCTCGGAGTTGGCGAAGAAGTTCCAGGCGCTGCCCGACGGCCGCCGGGAGTGGAAACTGGACACGCCGATGACCGCGTTGCCGGCGGGCCGGCTCACCGTGTCCGTGAAGGACAGGCAGGGGAACACCACCCGGATCGAGCGGACGTTCTCGGTTCCCGTGCGATGATGCGGCGGTGCCCGGCGCCCCGCGAACGCACGTGCCCCGGGTGCGTCGGTGAGGTATCATCCGACCGGGTGACGTCGGCACGCCCACGCGGGGTCGGCGGCCGTCTACAACTCCACGATGGCCGCCTCGGCGTGCCCGACGAACTGACCAGATGTCGGTTCCAACCCGCCCGCGACGACCTGCGGCAACTCGCCCCGTGGAGTGCCGACCGGCTCGCGCATCCGTGACGGCCGGACGACGACCGCGTACACGGCCAGCACGACGCTGGCGAGAACGGCGAGTGCAACCGCGGTCCGCCTCCGCTTGCTCATCACGACCGTCGCGCCTCCCTCGCCGAGAATACAACTCAGCAGCCGCGGCCGTGAGCGCTACCCATCGCTGATGAGGCCGCGGTCTGCTGTAGCGTGGGGTTCGGCCGATCGGCCTACGTCCGTACCGGCATCGCGGACAGGCTGGCGAAAGCCAGCCCCACGCTCACCATGTTCGCTACAGAGAGCGTGAGGAACACCGCCCACCGGAACTTGACCCCAAACGCCACTCGTAGGACGGTCCCCTCCACCCCCGCGTTGACGAGCGCGGCGAGGAGGCACGTCGCCACCCAGGTGACAGGATTGAAGGTGCCCACGTGCAGAATCGGGTACAGGATGAGTCCGGGGAAGTACTCCCACGCGACGCCGGCAGCTGGGATCAGGACCACGCCGGCCGCCGTCGAGACCGCGTTCATCAGCAGGTCCGCCCGGAGGGCGACCCGGCTGGTCAGGCCGAGTCGGTAGCGGAGGGCGACGTACTCGGCCGCAAGGCCGGCGGCGATCGCCCACCACGTCAGTAGCCGCCCCTCCAGGATGAGCGCCGGCCAAACGACGTTCGCCAGCAGCATTCCCCACCCCCGCGCTGTAGTAGGGTCGCGGACTCGCTAGCAGATCGAGTTTCCGCCGCCGAACAGTTAGCTCGACAGCGGCCCCCGCCCGAGCGCGCTGGGGTCACGAGAAACCTAAGGGCCGCGGTCTGCTGCGGCGCCGGGTTCGGCGGGCAGTTCCTGCTGCCACCGCTCCTCCGGGGGCAGGTCCTCGGCCGGCGGCCCCTCCGACTTCCACCGCCACGCTTCGGCGGGGGTCAGCTTGCGAACCCGGCACTTGACGATCGAGCACTGCCATGTCGAGCCGCCTCGTGCGCCTGGACCAGCCGCCACCGCCCCTCGGGCACCTCGGTGTACCGCCCGTGGTCCCCGACGAAGTACCTCCCGTCCTCCCGCTTTCCGTTGCCG
>DASPHQ010000949.1:0-9250 GCA_035629595.1 Urbifossiella sp.
GCGGGGCTCCCGTCCGCCCCGCGGCTATCCTCCGCGCACTTCCAGCAGGACCGGGTCGCCGGGGGCGCGGGTCTCGTCCACCACGAACAGCGTCTCCTGGTAGTGGTAGACCCCGGTCAGCCTCACCTTCCCGCCGGCGACCCGCATCACCGCCAGCGTCCCGTTCTCATGCCGGTCGGTGTTCGCGGCGTAGTAGGCGTACCGCTACCCGGCCATGATCACCACCTGCTTCCCCTCGGTCCCTTCCCACCCGACCCGGGTCGGCTCCTTGCCCACGGGCAGCCGGTAGGTGTACATCCGAACGCCCTGGAACGTCGGCTGGTCGCCCGCCTTCCCGGTGTAGTTGAACGCGACCGTCACCACCGCGGTCTCGTCGTCCAGCGCGACCTTCATCGCGATCGCAGGGCTGCGGGACTGGGCGGCCGCAGTCGCCGGGACCATGAGCAGCAGCGCGAGGGGGATCATCCGGGGCATCGTCGTCCTCTGTGGATCAGGGCAGGGGAGTATCGCCGGAGCAGGTAGGCAGAGCAACCCGTCGTTACACCGCCGTGACGCTTCGAGGACGCCGCGCAAAGGTGAAGCCGGCGGCAGTTGCCACCGGCTCCCGGGAACGCGCATGGGGGAAGGGCTAGCTGGTGTGACGGCGGGCCGGGGGAACCCTGCCCGACAGGTTGTCTCCGCCGGTGTGTAATGCAGGAGCCGTGCCAGTCGGGCGAGGGAATCCACCGGCCCCGCGGGTGCGTGGTGTCGGCTCGTGGCACGAGCGGTATCCTCTACCCAACCCGCAGCGATCCGGTCGCAAGGGCTCGCGATGGCCCACGGACGACTCCAACTCGCGGTGCTCTGCGTCGCCTGCCTGATGTGGGGCGGATGTCAGCCGGCCGCGCCACGGAACGTCGGCGTCGTGCAGCCGGGGGTGCTGTACCGCAGCGGGCAACCGACCCCGGCCGGGCTGGAGAAGGTGGTGGCCGAGCACGGCACCCGGACCGTGGTCAGCCTGCGTCCTGTCCGGGACGCCGACGGAAGCCCTGACACGTGGGAAGAGGAGCTGTGCAGTCGGCTCGGCGTCCGCCACGTTCGGATCGCCCCGGATGACGCTCACGGGGACGCCTGGCTTGGGCGGATGGCGAGGGGTTCCTCAAGGTCATGGACGAGCCGGCGAACAGGCCCGTCCTCGTTCACTGCTTCGCCGGGCGGGATCGCACCGGGACGATGTGCGCGGTCTTCTGGCAGCGGTCGCCGCATCACCCCGGTCATGCGGAACGGGACGACCCCGACCCAGGACGTGCCGCCGTACTCCTGGACGGTGAGCCCGTCGGGAACGAGCCGCCGGATCTCCGCCACCGGCACCGGCCAGAGGGCGAACTACAGGTCATGCCAGTTCTGCCGGAATACTCACCTCCCCACGGGGATCGGCCAGGAGTGGTGAGCGAGTTGTGCAGCGCCGGGTGCATACGACGGCTTCGGTACTAATTCGCCCCATCGAGCGGGTCGAGGGTCAGGGAGGATGCGCACATACGGCGGCTGTGAGCTGCACTGCAAGCTGCACCCTAACGGTGCCTGTGGGTGCAATCCGGGTCGATCTGTGCGATCCGTGTGATTGCCCTAACCGACTTGCGGGGCGTCAGTTAACGAAAATGCGAGGAACCCGCCTTTTCCACTCAGGGAAGTTGCGGTACCCGGGCCAGCCGACGCCGAGGACGCGGGTGTCGAGGAACTGGAACCCGACGAGGCTGCACCAAGCGGAGCCGTCGCGGCGGTCGGGCTCGACGCCCGGCGGCAGGTGCGGGCGGACGAGGTCGTCGGGCACCGGGTAGTTGGCGAGGACGAGGTGGCACCAGCGGGCGGTGAGGAAGGAGCGGCGGGGCGGGCTCATGCGGGGAGTGTATCCGGCGGCCAGAAACCGGGCCGGGGGAGTTGCTGCGGGGGCCGCGGGGGTGTAGAAATACTCTGTGGCGGCTACGGCCGCCGCTCCCGGTGGCTGTAGCTCAGCTGGTTAGAGCGCCAGATTGTGGTTCTGGATGTCGCGGGTTCGAATCCCGTCAGTCACCCTCGCAAGTCTTGACGCGGCAAGGATTTAGGGCGGCGGAAAACTCGGACGCAAACGCTACCGACCTGGAATTCTCGGGGTAAACCCCGAGAATCGGGTCGGTTGCTCTGTTTCCGGGGAGCTGCGTCATGGGTCGGAAGCCGAAATCCCACCCGGGCAAGCCGTCGGTCCACAAGGGCCAGGAGCGCGTCTGGTGGCGCGGCCGGTACTACGACCTCGGCCCGGAGGGGAGCGCCCGTGCGAGGGCCGAATACGCCCGCCTGGTGGCCCTGTGGGCGGCCGACCCGAACGCCCCGGCCTTCCGCGCCGACGACGCCCTGGTGGGCGAGCTGTGCGCCGACTACCTGGAGTCGAAGGACTCGCCCCGGGAGGGGCTGCAGCGCGACCGGGCCGTCCTCGCCGTCGAGCTGCTGCTCGAACACCACGTCGCCACGCCGGTCGCCGACTTCGGGCCGGTACTGCTGCGGGCCTGGCAGGACCACCTCTGCCAGCTGCCCGACCCGCGGAACCCCGGGCGGCAGCGCTTCGCCGTCACCACGGTCAACTACCACGTCGACACCATCCGCCGCGTCTGGGCGTGGGGGGTGTCGCGGCAGCGGGTCGGGGCCGACGCCCTGACGGCGCTGCGGGCCGTGCCGCGGCCGAAGGTCGGCGAGGCCCGGGCGCCGAAGGTCGTCGACCCGGCCGACCCCGCCCACGTGAAGGCGATGCTGCCTTTCCTCCGGCCGCAGCCGCGGGCGATGGTGGTGTTGCAGCTGGCGAGCGGCGCGCGACCCGGCGAGATGATCGGCATGACGCCCGAGCAGGTCCACCGCGGCGGCGTCATCAACGTGGCCGGCGCCGGCCGGCACGACCTCGACAAGCTGGGAGTGTGGGCCTACGTCCCGACGAAGCACAAGATGACCTGGAAGAACAAGCCGCGGGTGCTGCTGTTCGCCGGCGAGGCCCAGGCGGTTCTCACGCCGTTCCTCGACCGCGGTCCGGACGTGCCGTGCTTCTCGCCGAAGGAGGCGGCGGAGGGGCTGCGGGCCGAGCAGCGGGCGGCGCGCGAGGCCCGGGGCGGCGGCTCGGGCGGGAACCGGAAGGTGCCGAAGGCGGCGGCGCCGCGGCGGGCGCCGAAGGACCGGTACACCGACAACAGCTACCGGGCCGCGATCACGCGGGCGTGCGAGAAGGCCGGGGTGCCAGCGTTCTTTCCGTACCAGCTCCGCCACCTGGCCGCGGCGGAGATCCAAGAGGTGTTCGGGCTGGACGCGGTACAGGCGCTGCTCGGGCACCACACCAAGAGCATGTCGGAGCACTACGCCGGCCTGAACGTCAAGACGGCGGCCGACGTGGCGAAGGCGCGGGGCGGGTAGGGTCGCCGGGTTCGAACATGGATCGCCGGGCAGTCCGTTCGCCGGGGTTGGTCTCCTCCCGCAGAATCGCGGTCAGCACTCCCACGACGAGCCGGCCGGCGTCCGCAAGGTTCTTTCCGCCGGGGCCGCCCGCGTAGGGAACGAGTCGTTTGACCACCTCGCCCGACTTTCGGTCGGCGGCCTCCTTAACCCGGTACAGCGACAGTTCATCATCAGCTAGCAACGCGACAGTTTGGCCGGGGGCCGGGTCTCCGCCGCGGCGAATCACGAGCAGATCCCCACGCACGACGTGAGCCCCCGTCAGGGTGTCGTCGACCCACCGCACCATGAAAACGTCCGGCCCGCCGAACGCGTGCCGCGTGTTGAGCGGCTGACCCGCTTCGATCTCCCCCTCCGAAAGGCCGGCGGTGCCCGGTATCAGGTTCTGAGGAGCGATGACCGGGATGTTGAACCAGCCGGCCTCCTCCCGAACCGCCCATGTGAATTCGTCCCACAGGGTCCGGTGTAGCCAGGGATGGACGAGACGGGCGACGCTGGTCAGGCACTGACCCGCGAGGCTGGCGAGTCGGGTGGCGATCTCGGGAGTGGTGGTGAAGGTGCTCACCTCCTTGACGTGTTCGTTCGTCTCGGCCTGCTGCCCCACCACGATCGGACCGGACTTGCGGACGGCATCTTCGATGTGCGTGATACACGATTCGAGGATGGGGGCGATGAACTCCTCCTGACTAACGTTCTTCAGCATGGCGGTCTTTCGCGCCAGCTTGACCAAGCCCTTCTCCACCCGGACGGTCTGCTCGCTCTGCCTGCCCTTCGGCGAGGCGTCAGGATCACGTGCATCGTCCCCACTCGTCGGTTTTTTCTTGGCCGGCATGGCCCATCCAGCGTTGCGCGTAATGCCTCACGGCCTCGGCACTTCCGAAGCCGCGGGCAGTCGGAGTAGCTCCTTATAGCAGTTCGCACGATCCTACGCCACCTTGCAGCACTTGACGGCCGTTGTCATGCGAAATATGATCATGTTGTTCCATCTGCCAGCATATGAGGAATGAGAGTGACAACCCGTCGCATCCCTCACCCCCAGGGGTGGGTTCCCCTGGAAGAAGCTGCTTCGCGGATGGGTAAGCACCCGAGCACTCTCCGCCGGGACATCGCCGAGGGCTCATTCACCCGCCTCCGCAAGTCCACGGGGAAGACAACAGACCTCTACGTGCCTGAGGCCGAAGTCGCTGCCTTCGAGCGGGGCGGGATCGACGCTGTGATCGCGATGCGGACCGTCGCTCCTGCCTCGGCCGGAGCCTGACCATGCCCGCCGCCCCTGTCGCCAACTGGTCCCTCGTCGAGCCCGACCGGACCTACACGTCGCACGACGTGGCCGCGTTGCTGAATTGCAGTTTGGAAACCGCGAACCGGCGGCTCAAGGCCGGACTGATCGCCTCGCTGCCCCGCCTGACGCGAACCGCCCCGTTCCGGGTGCTCGGGAGTGAGTTGCTCCGCCTGCTGGGTGAGCAGGGGCTCTGCCTTGCGGGGCCGTCGGAGTCCGCCGCCGAGCGGAAGGCCCGGGGCGCGGCCGCGTTGGACCGGGTCCGCCGGGCTGCGGGCCGGAAGTGAGAAGGCCCGCACCAGGGACCAGTCCGGTGCGGGCCAGTGTCCCCCACCGTGAATGGAGGAACGCAGTGCATCGTAACGCCGTCCCTCCGCCGGTCAAGTCGCCGCCCGCGTCCGCTTGCGACCGCACCCCCTCCGAGGCCCCCGCCGTGCCGACCGACCGGCCGACGCCCGAACTGCGGACCGTTCCCCTCTCGGCGTTGACGTTCGACGCCCGCCTCCAGATGCGCGACACCAACGGCCTGACCCTGTACGACCCGCCCACCGCCGCCCGGTACGCCGAGCTCCTCCTCGGCGACGACCCGCCCGAGTTCCCGCCGCTCGCCGCGGTGGACGACGGGTCGAGGTTGTGGCTGATCTCCGGGTTCAACCGCGCCGAGGCGTACCGCCGCGCGGGCCGGGCCGAGGTCGAGGCGAAGGTCTACCCCGGCACGTTCGAGGACGCCCGCCTGTGGTGCCTCGGGGAGAACGCCGGGCACGGCAAGACGCGGACGGACGCCGACTGCCGGCGGGCGTTCAACACGCTCGTCGACGACGAGGCCCTCCTCGCCCGCGTGCTGGCGGGGACGGACGGCGGGGTTCACCGCGCCCTCGGGCGGGCGTGCGGGCTGTCGAAGGGGGCGGTCGGGAAGTACCTCCTCGCCGCCGGCCGGCGGGCCACGCGGGACGGCCGGCTGGTCGACTGCGAGCCGAGCCGGCCGCGTCCCCGCCGCACCCCGCGGCCCGCCCCGCTCCCGGTCGTCACGAGGGGCCTCGCCGCCCGCCGCGACGGCGACGGCGCCCCGGACGTGCCGGCGGTGGTGCTGATGGCCGCCAAGGCCGCCCCGCGGGACGTGGCCGAGCTCTGCCTCGACGTGGTCCGGGCGAGCCCCGACCCGGCCGACGTCGCCCGCCGCCTCATCCCCTTCCTCGAACCGCTGACCCGGCCCGCCAAGCGGCTGGCCTTGGCCTGACGGCCGATGACGACCCCATTCCTACCCGACGGAGTACCGCCGTGACGACGACCGACCTGCACCAGGGCCAGGACCTGCCCGCCTCGCCCCGGTGTGCGACGTGTGCCGCACCCCTGTTCGTCGACCAAGGTGACGACGGGCCGGAGGTCCTGTGCCCGGACTGCACCACCTACGCGGTAACACCCCCGCCGACACCGGCCGTGATGGCGGCGGAGGCCGCGGGCTGGGCGGACGCCTCCTGGCGGATCGCTCGCCACCTCGCCGACCAGGGGGCGCAGGTCCTGGCCGAGGCCCGAGACCCCGACTCGCCGCTCGCCCCCTTTCTCTCCGCCGACGCCGCCCAGCGGTTTGTCGACAGCATGGAGGCGGCAGCCCTCGCCGCGACGCAGATCACGGACGTGCCCGTCGGCGGCGCATTCTCGCCGCAGATGGCCGCGCTCATCGACTGCCTCCCCGACCCGCTGCGGTCGCTCTTCCGCGCCGCCGAAGCGGACGCCCTCCCCGCCGCCTGACGCGAGCCCGACCCCCGACCAGAACCAACCCCACCCGACGGAGCCTGCTTATGACCGCGACCCTGTCCGAGCCCGCCACCCTCGCCCTCCTCCCGCCGGTGACCGTGGCCTACGGGCCGCGGCGGGCGGTGTGCGGCATCCGCGTCTACCTCGCCCTCCGGTGCCTGACCCGGGCCGCCGACCGGGTCACGTTCGGCGACCTGATCCGGGCCGTGTGGGGGGCCGGGGCGGTCATCCGGCGCGACACGGTGAAGGCCCTCACCCACCGGTGCAACCAGGTCCTCGCCCGCGTCGGGTGCCCGCTCCGGGCCGCGGTCGAGGGCGACGAAGCCTTCCTGATCTGACTGCCCGGCCACCCGGGCGGCGGCCCGGGGGCGTGGAGCCCCGGGTGTATTACACCCCACCTGGTAGCGAGCATGGCGAAAGGCTCACCCATCGTGCTGGTCCGGTTCTCCCCCGAGCTGCGTGCCCTCGTCCGGGCCGAGCTCGCGCGGCGGAACCGGCACAGCGCCGGGGCGGAGTGGACCGTCAGCGACTGGGTGCGGGCGGCCTGTACCGAGAAGGCGTTGAAGGGCGCCCGCTCCCGCCGCACGCGGCCGGGGCGGACGCGGCGCCCGTGAGTTGGTTCCCCGCCGCGTTGAACGACCACCGCGAGAGTTGCCATGCCGGGCTACGTCCTTCTTTCGCCGAACGAGGGGGTCGAGCCGGCCGCGGCCGAGGTGGCCGCCGCCCTCGACGCGGTCGGGCTGGGGCGGTGGGACGGCGACGGCCTGCCGGCCCTCGCCGTGTTCCACCACCGGGGGCCGAAGGGCGACTTCTTCGAGGCCGGCTTCTGGGCCGGCTGCGGCGTGCCCGTGTTCTTCGTCGGCGGCGGCGCCAGCTGCGTGAAGCGGAAGCAGATCGTCGGCCGCCTCGGCGGGTGGACGGTGGTGGGGGAGAACGGGCGCTGCACCGCGGCCGACCTGGTGGCGGCCGTCTGCCGCCGGTTCACGGCGGGGCGGGCGACGTGAGCAACCCCTTCCTCCTCGCCGCCCTCGACTTCGCCGCCCGCGGGTGGCGGGTGGTTCCGCTCCACGTCCGCGGGAAGCGGCCGCGGCCGCGGGACTGGGTCAACGAGGCCTCCGCCGACCCGGACGTCGTCCGGGGCTGGTGGGCGGACGTGCCGGCCGGGAACGTCGGCGTCGCGCTCGGCAGCTGGTCGGGACTGGTGGCGGTGGACAACGACTCGGCGGCCGGGACGCGGCTGCTCCTGGAGATGTCCGAGGGCGACCTGCCGCCCACGTGCGAGATGACGACGGGGAAGGGGTCGCGGCTGCTGTACGCGATCCCCGACCTGCTGGAGTTCGAGCCGAAGACGGTGGCCTCGCTGAAGGACGAGCACGGCAAGGAGGCGCTCCGGTTCCAGGGCCGGGGCGGGCAGTGCGTGATGCCGCCGTCCGTCCACCCGGGCGACCCGGCGGCGGGCGTCCCTCCGGGTCGGCTGTACGCCTGGCTGGCCGGGCGGTCGCCGGCGGACCTCGACCCGGCCCCACTGCCGGCGTGGCTGGCCGAGGCGATGCGGCCGGGGGCGATGCGGGACGAGGCCCACCCGGAGCGGCCGAGCTGGTCCGACGCGGTGCCGGCCGACGTGCCGCGGGAAGAGAGCTTCAACCACGCGGCCGACTGGTGGGGCCACGTCCTCCAGCCGGCGGGGTTCACGCCGAGCCGGCCGCCGCGGGGCGACCGGGGCTCGTTCCGGTACTGCCGGCCCGGGAAGGCCGACAGGTCGGTGTCGGTGACGGTGGGCTACTACAAGGCCCGGGACGGCACCGACGCGATGTACGTGTTCAGCGGGTCGATCCCCGGGCTGGACGCGGGCAAGTGTTACGACAAGTTCGGCGCGTTCGCCCGGCTGTTCTTCCGGGGGGACTTCGCGGCCGCGGTGCGGGCGGCCGCGGCGAAGGGGATCGTCAAGGCCCGGGCGCACCGGCCCCGCCCGCGGCCGACCGTCGGGGCTGCGCGTGCCGTCGAACACGCCGGGGTGTCGTCCCTGCCGGCAGCGTGGGCAGACGACGGCTACCCGGACATCGGCCCGCTGACGGCGGCCGAGGCGGTGGCGTGGCTGGAATGTGTCGGGCGGGCCGACGGGGAGCTGGTCTGATGCCGAGTCGCCTACTGAGGGAGGGAATTCTTGACTCGACCGCGGTGAACGCGCTGTCGTTCCCGGCGGAGGTGTTCTACCGCCGCCTGATGAGCGTCGTCGACGACTTCGGCCGCTTCGACGGCCGGGCCGCGATGCTGCGGAGCCGGTTGTACCCCTTGAAGATCGAGACCGTGCGCGAGGCCGACATATCCCGCTGGATCGCCGAGTGCGTGAAGGCCGGACTGATCGCTCTCTACGCCGTCGACGGGGCCGGGAGTTCCCGCTGGATCGCCATGTGCGAGAAGGCCGGGCTTGCCGTTCCCGATGGCTTCAAGCCGTACCTCCTGTTCCCCAAACTCGGACCGGCCCGGGCGAAGGAGTCGAAGTACCCGTCGCCGCCCAACACGCAACCGTTTACGGATGTAAACGGCTGCACGCATACGCCCGCGGATGCGAGCGGCCACGAACCGACGTTTGCATCCGTACCGTATTCGGGTTCGGATTCGGGTGCGATTATACCCTACGCGGCCAGCAGTGATACGTTATCAAACGTCTGGAATTTCAGCGTCATGAGGGATTCCAGGGCGTGGGCGTGAGTGGTCGGGATGCCGGCGAGAGTCGCCTCGATGGCGGCCCGGAACGACGCGAAATCG
>DASPHQ010000950.1:0-8337 GCA_035629595.1 Urbifossiella sp.
CGCCTACACGCTCGGCAACCTCACCGGGCTCACCGCGACGAACGGCGTGTACGTCCTCACGCTGACCGCCGCCGGCTCCGGCGTCGCGGACGCGGCCGGGAACCCGATCACCGCGAACGCATCCACCACGTTCACCGTCGATGTCGCGGCCCCGACCGTCACGATCACGCCGGCCACGACCGGGCCGACGAACGCGGCCAACGTCGCGTTCACCGTCGCGTTCAGCGAGCCGGTCGCCGGCGTGGACACCGACCCGGCCGGCGGCTTCGACTTCTTCGCCGTCACCGGCACGGCCCCCGGCGCCGCCATCGTCTCGATCGTGCCCGGAGCGGCGGGCGTGTACACCGTCACCATCGACACCGGCAGCGGCGCCGGGACCGTCGGCCTGACGTTCGGTGCGAACACGGTCGTCACCGACGCCGCCGGGAACGCCGTGAGCGGCCTCCCCGCCGCGAGCGGCTTCACCGCCGTCGATCACGTCCGGCCGACGGTCGTCATCACCGACGCCGACGCCGACGGAGTCGTGGCGGCGAACGCGGCCGTGACCTTCACCGTGGACGTGCTCGACGCCAGCGGTGGGGGCGGCGTCCTCACCACCGCCGACTTCGAGAACGCGGGCACCGCCGGCGTTATGGTGGGAACAATCACCACCACCGCCGTCGCGGGCGGGTTGCGGTTCGGTGTGCTGGTCACACCCACGACCGGCGGCACGCTCCTGCTGCGGCTCAAGGCCGGCGCCGCCGTCGCCGACGCGGCCGGGAATGACCCCGACCTGCCGGTCGTCGCCGGCCGCACGCTCGTGGTAGACGCTGCCGCCCCGACCGTCACAGTGTCTCGTCCCGCCGGGCAGGCCGCGGTCACGAACACGCAGCCGCTGCAATTCGCGGTCGCGTTCAGCGAACCGGTCGTCGGCTTCGGCCCCGGCAGCGTCCGCCTCGCCGGACCGGGTACGGCCGGCGCCGGAATCGCAGTCAGCGGCGACGGGCAGTCGTTCGTCGTCACTGTGTCCGGCCTCACGGCCGACGGGGCGGTCACGCTCACCGTCCCGGCCGCCGCCGTCACCGACGCGGCCGGCAACGCCAACGCCGCGTCCGCGGGCGGTGACAACACGGTGACACTCGACACCGTTCCGCCCGCCATCGGCAGCCCGGTCCTCACCCCGGCCAGCGACACCGGCGCCGCCGACGGCGTCACGGCCGACGCCACCCCGACGTTCACCGGCACGGCCGAAGCCGGCGCGACGGTCGAGTTGTTCGAGGGTGCCACCCGCCTCGGCACTACGACCGCCACCGTCGCCGGGTGGACAATCACCAGCATCACTCTCGCCGACGGCCCGCACGTGCTCGTCGCACGGGCCACCGACGCGGCGGGGAACGCCGCCGACTCCGCCCCCGTCACGGTTCTGATCGACACCAGCCGCGCGACGGTGGCCGTCACCCTCGCTCCCGGTCAGCCCGACGCTGTGCTCGGCGACGACGCCGGAATCAGCGTCACGTTCGCCGTCACCACCTCGGAACCGGTCGGCTCCCTGAACCCGGCCGCGCTCGCCGTCGTCGGCACGGCCGGCGGCCGCGTCACGGTCATCACAGGCAGCGGCACTTCGTTCCTTGTCACGGTCGGTGCCATCACCGGGGTGGGGAGCGTGTCGGTGGCCGTCGCCGAGGGGGCCGCGGCCGACGCCGCCGGGAACCCGACCCTCGCGGCACCCGCCGGCGAGTCGGTCGCGGTGACGTTCCGCGTCCTCCCGCCGCTGCCGACGGGGCAGAACAGCACCGACATCTACGCCACGGTCGCCGGCACCGCCGTGACGCTGTTCAACGCCGACGGCTCCGTCCGCGGCATGGTCGCGCCGTTCACCCGCGACGAGTCGCCGTTCGAGGTGCGCGTCGCGGTCGCGGACATCACCGGCGACGGCGTGCCCGACGTGGTCGCCGGTACCGCTGCGGGCGCCCCCGCCGCAGTCCGCGTCCTCGACGGCGCGACCGGCGCCACCGTCTACTCGCTCGGCGTGTTCGAGGGCTTCCGCGGCGGCGTGTTCGTCGCGGCCGGTGACCTGAACGGCGACGGGAAGGCCGAGTTCGTCGTCACCCCGGACCAGAACGGCGGCCCGCGCGTGCTCGTGTTCGACGGGGCGACGGGCCGCCAGCTCGCCAGCTTCCTCGGCATCCAGGACGAGAACTTCCGCGGCGGCGCCCGCGTGGCCGTCGGCGACCTCAACGCCGACGGTGTGGCCGACCTGCTGGTGTCGGCCGGGTTCGGCGGCGGCCCGCGCGTGGCCGGGTTCGACGGCACATCGGTCGCCGGCGGCAAGGAGCCGAAGAAGCTGTTCGCCGACTTCTTCCTGTTCGCCCCCGACCTCCGCGACGGCGCGTACGTGACGGTCGGCGACGTGGACGGCGACGGGTACGGCGACGTGATCGGCGGCGCCGGCCCCGGCGGCGCCCCGCATGTGCTGGCGCTCAGCGGCTACGACCTGGTGACGACCGGCACTCTGACGCCGGTGGCGAGCTTCTTCGCCGGCCCGCTCGGGTTGCGCGGCGGCGTGCGGGTCGCGGCGAAGGACTTCGACGGGGACAGCCGGGCGGAGTTGGTCACCGGGTCCGGGGACACCGCGGCCGTGTTCGTGTACGGGAACGCCGCCCTGACCGTCGCCGACCCGCAGCCGGACGGCGGGTTGGAGTTGCTGCCGGGGCTGCTGCCGGGCGTCCACGTCGGCTAGGCGGGCGGCGCGGCGGTGGCGGCGGCAGGCCATCCAGAGGCGGGCCAGCGCGTCGGCGGCCCGGAACGCGGTCGATTCCCGCTCCGACTTCAGGAGGCGCCGGAGCTGCCGCACGGCGCGGGTGAAGGCCGCGGCCACGGCGGCCCGCGCCTCGGGGAACGCGGTGGCGACCGCCGCGCCGGCCCGCGCGGTGCGGACCAGTTCGGCGAGCGGCACATCGGCGGTGGGGGGGCGTGCGGCCCCGCAGTCGGTGGCGGCCATGCGAGCACCCGGGACGCTGGCAGGGGACGTGGGCGGCGACGTGTACACCTGTCCCTTAACGTCCCGTTTCGGGAAGTCAAATCGGAGCCGCGGAAAAACTCGATCGACCTGAGGGAAATGCTCGGCCGGCCGCCGGTTCGGTCCGTGAGGGCCGAACCGTGTGGTTGTGATCGGGACACTCCCTAGAATGCCCCCCGACCCGACCCCACACCCCCGTTCCCCAGGGCAGCCCATGGCCACCCCCACCGCCGACATCGGCCTCGTCGGACTCGCCGTCATGGGCGAGAACCTCGTCCTCAACATGGAGTCCCGCGGGTACACCGTCGCCGTGTACAACCGCACCGCCGCCAAGGTGGACGAGTTCGTCAACGGCCGCGGCAAGGGGAAGAAGTTCGTCGGCGGCAAGACGCCGCAGGAGTTCGTCGCCAGCATCAAGCGGCCGCGCAAGATCGTCATGCTCGTCAAGGCCGGGCAGGCCGTGGACGACACCATCGCCTCCGTCGCCCCGTTCCTGGAGAAGGGCGACATCCTCATCGACGGCGGCAACACCCACTTCCCCGACACCACCCGCCGCATGAAGGAGCTGGCCGCGAAGGGGATCCGCTACGTCGGCAGTGGCGTCAGCGGCGGCGAGGAGGGGGCGCTGAAGGGGCCGAGCATCATGCCCGGCGGCGACGAGACCGCATGGCCGGAGATCAAGCCGATCTTCCAGGCCATCTCGGCGAAGGTGAAGGACACTGACGGCAAGGAGGCGGCTTGCTGCGACTGGGTGGGGCCGGAGGGGTCGGGGCACTTCGTGAAGATGGTCCACAACGGCATCGAGTACGGCGACATGCAGATGATCTGCGAGAGCTACCAGCTCCTCCGCGACGTCGGTGGCCTGTCCAACGCCGAGGTGCAGCAGACGTTCACGAAGTGGAACAAGGGCGTGCTCGACAGCTACCTTGTCGAGATCACCGCCGAGATCTTCGGGTACAAGGACCCGGAGACGGGCAAGGACATGGTGGACCTGATCCTCGACAAGGCCGGCCAGAAGGGGACCGGGAAGTGGACGGTGGACGCGGCGACCGAGCACGGCGTGCCGCTGACGCTGATCGCCGAGGCCGTGTTCGCCCGCTGCCTGTCGGCGCAGAAGGACGAGCGCGTGGCCGCCGCGCCGCTGCTGGCCGGGCCGAAGGTGGCGAAGGTGGCGGACAAGGAGCAGTTCGTCGCGGACGTGGAGATGGCGCTGTACGCGAGCAAGGTGGTGAGTTATGCCCAGGGGTACGCCCTGATGGCGGCGCAGGCGAAGGCGAGCGGGTGGACGCTGAACAACGGCGGCATCGCCCTGATGTGGCGCGGCGGCTGCATCATCCGCAGCGCCTTCCTGGGGAAGATCAAGGAGGCGTTCGACAAGAACCCGAAGCTGGTGAACCTGCTGACCGACCCGTACTTCGCCGGCGAGCTCGGCCGCGCCCAGCACGGCTGGCGGCGGGCGCTCGCGGCCGGCGTGACCGGCGGCATCCCGCTGCCGGCGATGGGGAGCGCGCTGAGCTACTACGACGGCTACCGCACGGCGACGCTGCCGGCGAACCTGCTGCAGGCGCAGCGCGATTACTTCGGGGCGCACACCTACGAGCGGACGGACAAGCCGCGCGGCCAGTTCTTCCACACCAACTGGACCGGCCGCGGCGGGAACACGACCAGTAACGCGTACAACGTGTGACTTCTACCGCCGCTTGCGGCGTTGCAACGCCGCAAGCGGCGGCTCATTCCCCTGCCAGCCGCCGCACCATCGCCTTCAACCGATTCAGGTTCTCCGCGAACGCCTCCTTCGCGTCCGGCCGCGCGTCGTCGCGCATTCCGGCGAACGTCCCGCGGATCACGCCCCTCTTATCGATGACGCTCAACCGCGTGCTGTGGTCGTACTCGTCGCCCTCCTTCACATTGCCCTCCTTGCGGCCGACGGTGAGCATGAAGCGGTCCCGCATCAGCGCGTGAACCGTCGCCTCGGGGCCGGTCAGGAACAGCCAACGATCGGGGTCGGCGCCGTACTTCGCCGCGTACTTCCGCAGCTCGTCCGGGTTGTCGCGGCTCGGGTCCACCGTGAACGTGACGAAGCGCACGTCCGGCAGGTCGCGGAGATCGGCTTGCAGTTCCTTAACCGCGCCGGTGACTGCGGGGCACTCTTTCAGGCAGCGGGTGAACACGAACGACGCTACCCACACCTTTCCGAGCAAATCCTTCTCCGTGACCGTCTTGCCGGAGCGCTCGGTGAGGCTGAACGAGCCGACCGGGAAGTTGAGGTCGGCGGGGCGCGAGGTCGGCAGAGCGCGCGGGCCGCAGCCGGCGGCGACGACGACGAGCAGAAGGAGGGTGGTTCGCATCCCGCTGTTTTAGCCGCCGGCCGCCGGTTCACCCATCTTCACCGAATTCCCCCGGCGCCGAATGCCGATACAACCCGCGTGATTCGCCCGGACGTGCGCGGAGGGGAACGTATGGCCGGCGGGTTCACCCGGCGGGGCTGGCTGGAAGGCGCCGCGGCCGTCGGCGGCGTGCTTGCGGCGTCGGCGACCCCGGCCAACCCCATCACCCGCGTCCAGGCCGCGCGCCACCCCGGCTGGGTGTTCGGTCGCATGACCGGGGCCGCCGCCCTCACCGAAGCGCTGGTGCTCGAAGGGACCGGCTGCGTCTACGGCATCCCCGGCGCCCAGGGGAACGAACTCTGGGACACGTTCAAGCAGAAGCACCTGCCGTACCTGCTCGTGACGCACGAGTTCAGCGCCGCGGTCATGGCCGACGCTTATGGCCGCACCACCGGCCGGCCCGGCGTGATGTGCGTCGTCCCCGGCCCGGGTGTCACGAACAGCCTCACCGGCCTCGGCGAAGCGCTGCTCGACTCGTCGCCGGTCGTGGCGATCGTCGGCGACGTGGCGAACGGCGAGAAGTACCGGCCGTTCCAGGTCCACGCCCTGCCGAACGCCGACATCCTCCGGCCGGTGTGCAAGGCGGTGTACCCCGTCGCCACCGTCGAGCAGATTCCCGCACTCGTGCGCCAAGCGTTCGTGACGGCGATGTGCGGCGAGCCCGGCCCGGTCGCGGTCGTGGTGCCGTACAACCTGCTGATCGAAGCCGCCGACTTCCGCTGCCCGCCGCCGGCCGTCCCCGCCCTTCCCTTCGACGACGCCGCTTTCGCACGCGCCCATGCCATCTTGCGCGACCCGCACCAACGCGTCGGCATCTACGCCGGCGCCGGCTGCATGAACCACCCCGCCGAGCTGGCCGCGGTCGCCGAGTTGCTGCAAGCGCCGGTGGCGACGAGCGTGTCGGGCAAGGGCGTCATCAACGAGGCGCACCCGCTCGCGGTCGGCTGGGGCTACGGTCCGCACGCCTCGGTCGTCGCGGAAGCGGCGTTCGAGGGCGAACGCGCCCACCCGCTGCGAACGGGCGTGACCACCGTCCTCGCCGTCGGCGTGAAGTACTCAGAGGTTTCGACCGGCTACTACGGCAACCCGCAGCCGCGGCACCTGATCCACGTCGATGCGAACCACTGCAACCTCGGCCGGGCCGTGCGCGCCGACGTGTGCGTCCACGCCGACGCGGGCATCTTCCTCGGCCGGCTGTTGGCCTGCGCCGACGGTCTTCGCCGCGCCCCCGACCAGCGCCTCACCGAGCGCATTCGTCGGCTGAAGGTGGACGCCGACCGCACGCTCTGTTCCGTGCCGGCGGCGCGGTGCGGTTCCGACCCGCTGGCCGTGGTCGCCGCCCTTCGGCGGGTGCTGCCCGAGGACGCGCTGCTGTTCACCGACGTGTCCGTGACCGAGCACCTGGCCGCGGAGTTCTACCGGGTGTGCCGGCCGCGGACGTACTTCAACCCGGTCGACAACCAGGCGATGGGCTGGAGCATCCCCGCGGCGATCGGCGCGGCGAAGGTGCATCACGGCCGCCGCGTCGCCACGCTGACCGGCGACGGCTGCATGCTGATGACCGCCGTCGAGATGAGCACCGCGGCCCGCGAGGGGCTGCCGGTCACGTTCGTGATCCTCGACGACCACGCCTACCAATACATGCAGATGCTTCAGATGCCGGCGTACAAGCGCACCACGGCCACGCGGCTGGCCGCGATCGACTACCGGGCGCTGGCCCAGGCGTTCGGGCTCGCCTACGTCGAGGTGCTGGCGCAGGCCGAACTCGAACCGAAGCTGCGGGCGGCGGTGTGCGACCCGCGGCCGGTGCTGGTGCGCGTGGCGACCGACTACGGCGAGCGGAAGGTGCGCTGGGTGGAGGCCGTCCGCGACCGCTACACGAACGACCTGTCGGCGGCCCAGAAGGCCCGGTTCCTGACACGCATCAGCGCCCGCACGCTGAACCTGCGGCCGGAGGTGAACGACTGACGCGGCCGCTACAATACTCCTCGTCTCGCGGCGAATCACCCGGCGGTCCCCGCTTCACCCGACGAGGTTCCCGATGACGCGCATCCGGCTGGCCGGTCTCTCGTTCGCACTCGCCCTGCTGGCGACGACCTCCGCCCGCGGCGACGACGCCGCCGACGCCCGCGCCCTGATCGACAAGGCCATCAAAGCCCACGGCGGGGCCGCCAGCCTCGCCAAGTTCAAGGGCGGGGCGGTCACCTTCAGCGGCACGTTTCACGGCATGGGGATGAAGGTGCCGATGACCGGCACGATCTCGACGTTCGGCGCCGACCGGCTCAAGGCGGACATCGAGGTCGAGGCCGGCGGCGAGAAGTTCCGCGTGATCCAAGTTCTCGCCGGGGACAAGGGGTGGAGCAAGCTCGGCCCCACCGAGACGAAGGACATGAGCAAGGACGAACTGGCCCAGGGTCGGAACGAGCAGCACGCCGGCTACGTCGCGGCGCTGACCCCGCTCGTCGGCGCGGCGAAGAGCTACACCCTCGCCCCGGCTGGCGAGATGCTGGTGAACGACAAGGCGGCGCTCGGCGTGAAGGTGTCGGCGAAGGGGCGCCGGGACGTGACGCTCTACTTCGACAAGACGACCGGCATGCTGACCCGCTTCGACCAGACGGTGAACGACGAGGGGAGCGGCCGCGAGGTGGCGCAGGAGACGTACCAGTCGGACTACAAGGACGTGCAGGGGACGAAGCAGCCGTACAAGTTCGTCGTGAAGCGCGACGGCAAGCTGTACCTGGAGGGCGAGGCGAGCGAGATCACGCTCACCGAGACGCTCGACGCCAACCTGTTCGTGAAGCCGTAAGTCCAAAAGCCCGGGGACGGCCGTCCCCGGGCTTTCCGACCGTCACCGCGGCCCCAAATCCAATCGCATCTGCTCCAGCGCGTGCCGCAAGGCATCCGCCTCGGTTGCCCCCGCGCCGGTATAGCCGCGGACGCCGCCACCGTCGA
>DASPHQ010000951.1:0-3569 GCA_035629595.1 Urbifossiella sp.
CGCCGCGCGGGCGGTGAACGCCGCCGCGACGCGCGCGACCCCGACCCGGCCGCGTGCGGCGAGGCACCGCTCGAGCGGTTCGGCCGATGAGACGCGGGCGGCGCGGCATTCGGCGACGTACCACGCGTCGAGCCAGTCGGCCGGCGGCGGCTCGGCCTCCCACACCGCGTTCGCCCAGCACACCGCGGCGTCGCCGGCGTCCTTTGTCGCGGTGTAGACGTGCGCCAACTCCGCCCACGCGGCAGCGCGCTCGCCCGGCTTGAGCCGGTGAATATCGCGGACGAGCCGCGCCTCGAGTTCCTGTCGGCGGGCGGCGCGGTCGGCGCCGTGGAGGAGCACGTCGGCGGACGCGGACTTCCCCGCGGGCCGGTCCGTCGGCTTCCCGGTGCGCCACGCCGGGGCGGCCTCGGCGGGCCGGCGACCAGCGAGCCGGTCGAACGTCCGCCCCCACCACCCACGCCGCGGCGGGGACGCCGCGGGTGGCCCCGCGTCCTCTTCCGGCGGCGCGAGCGACACCTCCTCGGTCATCGCGTCGTCGTCCGCTTCGTGCGCGTCGAAACTGGCGAGCGCGAAGGGGTCCGGCCACGTCGTCGCCGCAGCGAGGACCGTCGCCGACGGCGACGTGTACGTGACCCACGCGGCGAGCGGCCGGAACGCCGAGCGCGGCACGGATGTCGTGACGAGGTTGCCGTCGGGCGCGGCGTCCACCCACGTGTACCGGTCGCCGTCGAGCCCGAGCAGCCGGGCCACTTCGCGCGGCCGGAGCGGCGGGTGCAACGCCCGACCAGTCGGGACGAAGCACCCACCCGCCCGCGGGTCCGGATGGTATTCGGCGAAGGGCAGAGGGAGCGGTGCCGCGTCCGTTTCCGCCCGCCGCACGACGAGACCGTCCCGACACACCGCGACGTCGTACCCCGCGAGCGCGCGCTCCGCGGCGCCGCGGCACACGTCGCGCACGGCCTCCGCGTCGGCAGCGGGGATCACCCACAGGTGCGGGTCGGGGCGCTCAGTCGCGCGGCGGAGCTTCAGCCGAACCTCGATTCGCGGCGGCTCCGGCAGCGGGTACTGAAAGAGGACGGGGCCGCGGACCGGGAATGTCGGCAGCGACGGCTTCGGCAGTCCCGCGTGGAAGGTGACTGTTCGCGGCGGCCGCAGAAGCAGCGCGTGCCCCGGCGGCAGGGTGAACCCTTCGGGGAACGGGTGCTCCCAGCCGACGAGCGTCCACACGCCGGGTGCCTGTTCTGCGAACACCTCAACGCCCGCCTCCGGGTCGTGGGGTTCCGTCGGAACGCGGTCGCACCGGACCCACGTCCGCCGGTCGTCGCCGGGGAGTTGCCGCACGCCCAACGGCCGCGGGCCGCCGCGGGCGAGGGTCCTCAAGAATCGATCGAGGAGCTCGTCCGGCAGTTCGACGAGCACCCCGTTGCCGGATGCGACGGCAGCCGGCCGGAGCGGCAGGAGTTCGGCCCAGCCGCCGACCTGGATGGGCGTGGGGTGACCGCCGCCGAGCGTCTGCACGCCGAAGCGGCCGAGGGCTGCGAGGGCGTTACGCGGCAGCGGGGCGGCGGGTTCGACCCAGAGTCGGCCGTGGTCGTCCCACCCGGCGCGGGCCGGGGCGGCGGTCACCGCGGCCGGCAGCACCCCGCTGGCGAGCACCAGCCGGAGGGCGTCGGGGTTGGGAAAGAAAAGGGCCGGCATGTCCCGAGTGTAGTGCGTAAAACCCGCCGGACCAACGCCGCCTCAGGTTCCGGCCCGGTGCCGCTCCCGGTGCAGGTCGGCGTGGACGCGCTTGCGGACCAGGGTTTCGTCGTCGTCGAGCCACTTCCGCGCGGTCGGCCCGAGGGCGAACTCGTCGCTCACCAACGCCCAGACGACCTGCTCCGCGACCCAGATGTGAAAGCGGGAGTAGGTCGTTTGCCCGGTCCATTTGTTCTCGAGGATTTCTCCCGGCACCCGCTCGAAGACTTCGAGGATCCTCGGGAGGCCGACCCCCACCTCGGCGTGGCCGAGTGTCCCGACGTACGTCCGCAGGAGGTGGGCAAAGGTCCGGTCGCCGATCCCGTCCGCCCCCGCCCCGAGTGCTTCGCGACGGGCCAAACGGTCGATCCGCCGGCGCGCCTCGGTGAGCAGTTCCGCCCGAGCCTCGTTGATGATCGGCAGGGCGTGGTCCGTCAGCCCCAGCGTCAGCCACCCTGCCGCCAGGTTGAGGAGTGTTTCGAGGGCCACGGCCCACTGGTCGACGCGGCCGGCGTACTGGTTACGGAGGTTGCCCGCCGCGGCCCCCCGGCCGACCTCGGACCGGAGCAGACTGAGGAACCGGTCTAACTCGTCCCTCATCCCGAGCCGCTTCAGGCTTCGGAACACCTGACCGGCGGCGGCGTTGATCAGATGGAACCGGGCCGGTTCGGGGCGCTCGCGGACGAGCCCGGCGTAGGCGTCGATGACGGGCCGCAACAGGTCGGAGCGGCCGAAATGGGCGGCCGCGAAGATCGCACGCTCGACCAGTTCGCCCTGTTTGGTCGCGGTCTGGTCGATGGGCGGCAGTCCGGTGCCCGCCACCGCCTTACCGGGTGTGGAGGCCGGGAGCGTCGCGGGCATCGCGCGGAGCACACCTGGCACGAGCCGCACGAGATCGGCGGTGAACGTCTCCCCGACCCGCGGGGCGGTGCGGAGAACCTCGCGTAGCACCTCGAACTGAACGAGGTAGGCGGGATGGTTCGGGAATCCCTCGCGGAGGAGGCGGCGGGCCATTTCGGCCTGCTTCGCCGGGGTGCGGACCGCCCCTAACTCGAGTACGGCCCGCGAAAGCGGGTTGTCCCGGTGGTCCGCCCGGAACATCCCGTAGGGGTCGCGCGTGTCCTCCGGTTCGAGCACGCGCGACTCCTCGCGCATCCGGTCGATCACGTAGGCCGGCTGACTGTAGTTGAGGGGCGGTGCTGCGTTCCCCTTAGACGCGGCCGGCGCGCCCTTGAGGGCCGCCAACTGGTCGTAGATCGCACCCGGGAGCGGACCGGTATGCGGCACTCCGCCTGCGGCCTGAGTGATCCGGTATTCAAACGCATCGGTCAGGATGTTCGTCACATCCGGGCTCGCGCCGCCGGAGGACGACCGCACCGTCGGATCGGGGTCACCCCGGCGGATCACGGCGACCAGTTCTTTCGCCGCCACCCCTTCGCCGAGCCGCGCCAGCGCGAACGCGAACAGCAGATCAACATACCTGCCGGTCGGCGGGTGGTGCGCGACCCACGCTCGTGCCGCGGCGTGAAGTCCGAGCGCCTTCTCGCGGACGGCGCGGATCCGGTCCGCGTCCCGGTGACCGGCGACGCGGAGAAAGCTGGGAAGGTCGCGCTCGGCTCGCAGACCCTGGTCGAGCAACCGTGCCAGGAGTTCGTCCCGGACCCGCGCGAGCCCGAGCGGGTCACCCCCGGCCAGCCGTGCGAAGCAGGCGGCCGCCAACCACGCGGCCCGTACCGGCAACACCTCCTGGTAGTGTTCCACGTAGCGCTTGATCGCCGGCAGACGGCTGACGAGCCATGCGGGCACTGGGGTTCGGGTCGCCGCCGCCAGCA
>DASPHQ010000952.1:0-4312 GCA_035629595.1 Urbifossiella sp.
ACCCGGTCGAGGTCGCACCAGTGTTGCATCAAGGGGTGAACGGCGGACGAATCCATCGATGCACCTCCGGGCTGAACGCAACTCGACAACGACCCGTCACGCCCACTCGGCCTTCACGCGGAACGTCTCGCCCGCCGAGAAGTCCACCGGGATGGCGTCGCCGACCAGGCCCAGCGTGTGCTCGTGCGCCCCCATGCCGTCCACCCGCGCCGCGGCCGACGGGTCGCGCGCGAACCGCACCTCCGCGGCGCCGCCGAAGCCGGCGCACTCCACGAACTGACCCACCACCGCCCGGTTCATCCCCTCGCCGGGCTCCGCGGGGCGCAGGCTCGTCAGCACCAGGCTCGGCATGTCCACGTGCGCCAGCCAGCCGCTCGCCCCCACCGCCGGCGGACCCTTCTCCGTGAACACCACCGGCGACGGCGACACCCAGCCCACCGCCGTCTGCATCGGCTGCTCGCGGTCCAGCGCCAGCAGCAGCTCGAACGCCGAACCCGTCTCGCCCTCCGGCGACAACACCACGTCGATCATCCGGCTGCCGTGCCGCTGGAGGAACGGCAGGCCGCCCGTGAACAGGAACGAGCGCTCGGAGCCGAGGCGCACTTCGAGGTAGTCGGGGCTCACCGGGCGGGTGTAGCCGGTCAGCGTGTTCTGGCCGTTCACGCCGCGGAACAGCACCGCCCGGTCGTCGCGCCAGCCGAACCGCGCCCCGTAGTACGAGTGCCACGGGTAGCCGCTCGGCCGGTGCTTCACGTCCAGCTCGATTCGCACCTCCAGCACCGGCCGACCCATCCACGCCCGGAAGCGCTGCCGGAACGTCGCCAGCACCTCGTTCTGCGGGTCGAGGATGTCGCCCTCGCTGACGATCTCGCCCAGCGCCGCGCCGGCGTTCGTGACGGTCACCGAGCGCGCCTTCATGCTGCTGCCGGGGTTGAACACCAGCTGCTGACCGAACCGCGTCGTGCGGGTGCGCAGGTCGCGGAAGCTGCGGATGCCGCCGGTCGCGGCGTCCACGTCGGCCTCGAAGAACTCGTTGCGCACCGTCAGGTTGTCGGCCGTCTTCAGCTTCGGCTTCGGCGGCGCGGCGGTCCCCGTGCGCGGCAGCCACGCGAAGCCGAGCGGCGGCAGTTCGACGACGAGCCGGGCGCGGCCGGCGGCGAACTCGGCGTACTTGATCGGGTCGGCGACGGGGACGGGGTTCGGGAAGCCGTCGAGTTCGAGCGCGGCGCGGCGGGTGAAGCCGCACGGGTTGAACACCAGCACGCCCGGCTGCCCGTCGGCGCTGCGGGCCTGGATGCGCTCCGCGAGCCGCTTCGCCCACGCCGCTTCGACCAGCGCCAGCGACGATGACAACGCGTCGTCACTCTCCGGCTCGGGGCCGGGGCTCACGCCGCGGCGCTCGATGTCCTCCTCCGTCGCGGCGAGCTTCGCCAGGTCGTCCGCGTCCTCGCCCGTCACCGGCGTCAGGCTGCGGTGGAGCGCGGCCAGCGTCCACGCCGAATCGAGCCGCCGCCGCAGCCGCAGCTGGCGCGGGAAGCCGGTCACCGGCGTCGGGCTCTTGTCGTGCGTCACCCGGTCGTCGAGGTAGTCGGCGAAGAACTCGTCCGCCGGCTGCGTGCCGATGTAGTCGCCGGTCACGGCGTCGGAGAAGTACCGCGCCAGGCCCGTCCAGGTGCCGAGCACCGGGGCCAGTTCCGCCAGCGCCAGCAGGTCGGCGTAGCCCGCCGCGGCCGGCTGCCCCTTGTGGATCAGCGCCACCGTCGGCGCCGCGTCCGACGACGTGGCCTGGTGGAGGTGGTAGGCGAGGTTGAAGAACGTCTGCGGGTCGTGCGCCGGCAGCGGCTCGCGGGTGAAGGCGTCCACGCCCTTGCCGTCCGGGCCGGGCCAGTTCACCGCGGTGGACCGCAGCGTCGGGATGAGCGCCTGGTCGAAGCTGATGAGCACGGCGTGCCGGTAGCCGAAGTGCGCCAGCCACGACGGCAGCTGCGGGTGGTACGCGCTCTTGCGGCGGGCGTACCCCGCCGGATCGACGCCGAACAGCGCCTTCGTCACCTCGCGCGCCCGCCGCAGGTTCCACCACTGCGACTCGAACGGCAGCAGCGCGTCCTCGCGCTCGCGGTACGCCCCGCAGCACACGTCCACGGCCGACGGCAGCCCCGGGATGATCTTGGCCTTCAGCTCCGCGAACCGCTCCGGCGCCTGCGTCGCCAGCTGTTCCAGCGTCTCGGCGGACGCCAGGAGCGTGAGCGGGATGCCGGCCGCGAGCGACGCCGGCCACGGGGCGTCGAGCTCCTTCGGGTCGGGCATCGCCCAGTCGAGGAGGAACATCGCCCCGGGGTACAGTGACTCCCGCGCCACCCGCAGCTTCTCCGCCGCGGCGCTCAACGGCGCCCGCACGTCGCCGCCTTCGGCCGCGGCCTTCACCGCGTCCGTCACGTCGGTCCAGAAACCCTCGGCGTCCAACAGTCGGTCGTGGTCCTGCGCCTCGTACAGCGAATCGACCAGGATGTAGCCGTAGCCGAGGCCGGTGAACAGCCGCACCACGTCGTCGGGCGCGTCGAACAGCGGGCCGGTTTCGCCGCGCTCGGCGAGCGCGTCCTTGAGGTTGGCGAAGCTCTCCCGGCGGTCGGCGGTGCCGTGGAAGGCGACGGCCCCGGCGGCGCGGACGCGCTCCCGCCAGTCGTCCGGCTGGTACAGGTGCGGCCCCTGCGGCACGCAGTACACGGCGCCCGGCAGCGGCGTGTCGTGGTCGTACGTGTTCGAGGTGGCGGGCACGGCGGCGCCGCCGGCGAGGGCGGCGGGGTGCCACAGGGCGGCGTACCCGTTGAGCCACGCGGCCACCTCGTCGGCCCCCATCTGGAGCGGGTACGAGGTCGGCAGCCGGTAGGGGCTGAGGAGGTGAAGAGGGCGGGTGGTCATGAGCTCGCCCCGGGGCGTTGCCCCGGGCTATGTTGTCCCAGGCCGTTGGCCTGAAAACGGGGATGGCTTCTTCACCCCGAAGGGGTGGGACAGCATAGCCCGGGGCAACGCCCCGGGACGGTCGTCGCACGGGGTAAGCAGGCCACTTCACCCCGAATCCCGGACAGCGATATAGTACGGATAAGCTCCAAGAGGCCGCCCCCGTGGCGAAGAGGAAGCCCGCCGCCCCGCCGCCGCCCACGCCCGACCGCGTGGCGAAGCTCGCCCGCGCCGGCGACTACACCGTCGCGCTGGAGGTCGCCCGCGCGCTCGTGCAGCTCGCCCCCACGCCCGAGCACCAGGCGCTGCTCCGCCGCACCCTCGCCGACGCCGCCGCGTTCTTCGCCGACCACGACCGCCCCGCCGACTTCAACCGCGTCATCGCCGAGGCCGCCGACCTCGACCCCGCCGCCCGCGCCGTCCTCCTGGCCCGCGGCGGACGCACCGCCGACGGCCTGGCCCTGGCCGACGATTCCAGCCGCCCGCGGGTGTACGCCCACGCCGCCGACCGCGCCGTGCGGCTGCACACGAACGCCGCGTTGCCGCCCGAACTGCACGTCGGCTTCGACGCCGTGCTGCACGCGTTCCGCAAGCACGAGGCGGGCGACGACGCCGGCGCCCGCGAGGCGCTGGAGCCGATCGGGCTGCGGTCGCCGTACCTGGAATGGAAGGTGCTCCTCCGCGGGTTGATGGCCTACGCCGCGTCCGACGACGCCCGCGCCGCCGAGAACTTCGCCCGCCTCGACGCTACGCGCCTGCCGGCCCGCCTCGCGGCGCCGCTGCGGGTCGCCGTCGATCCCGCGTTCAAGCAGGCGCAACCCGCCGACGCCGCCGCCGCGCTGGCGACGCGCCTGCGGAAGCTGACGCCGAACCCGGCCGTCGAGCACCTCCGCGCCATCGCCCGCGAACTCGGCCGCGACAAGCCGCTGGCGCCCGCGTTCCGCGCCGCCGAACTCGTGGTGCCGCAGCTGAAGGCGTTCGCCCCGGACCTCGTGCCGCGGCTCGCCAACTGCCTGTACCACGCGGTCGTGAACCAGGGGCAGCCGGACGACCTGGCGAAGTACCGGAAGCTGTTCGGCGGCCCGCCGGACGACCCGAACTTCCACAAGCTGCAGGCGATGATCGGCGAGCAGATCGGCGACCCGGCCGGCACCCACGCCCACTGGCTGAAGTACGAGGCGTGGCTCGCCACCCGCCCGCCCGGGTGGCCGGTCGCGGTCGCCGACCGCGCCCGCGCCGAGGTGTGGACGCACCTCGGGGTGAACGCCGCGAAGGCGGCTGACATCGAGGACGAGCCGGAGCTGGGGTTCTTCGCGCCGCCGCGGCGGAAGAAGCCGTCGAAGCCGCTCGACCC
>DASPHQ010000953.1:0-5096 GCA_035629595.1 Urbifossiella sp.
CCTGCCGCTGCCGCCCCTCGGCCCCGATTGACAGCGGGCTGTCACTCACCTCCGTCGCCCACGCCGGGCGGAGCGGGGCGGTGTCGGCGTCGGCCGGGTCAAAACACGCCACCGCGTGCGCCACCCGGCCGCCGTCGAACCGGACGAACGCGGCGTACAGCCGGCCGTCGGCCGCGAGCGGGGCGCCCTCCCACGCGGCCGGGCCGCGGTTCTCCCCGGCGGCCGGCGGCGCCAGCCGCCACGCCTCTCGAAGTGGAAGGGCGGACGGCGCGGCCCATCCCGGCCGGGCGATCGCGGCGAGGGCGGTCAGGTCGGCCTTCCCCGCCTTCGCCTCCGGCGGCCGTACCGCAGCCGGGCCGGTCCGGTGGAACAGCCGACCGGCGAACGCCGACAGCGTTCCCCCGGGCTCGCCGTCGGGAACCCGGACGCCTCCGGTGTGGGTGCGGTCGCCGGTCTTCAGGTCGTAGGCGAGGACGCGGTCGCCGCTGGGGACGAACACCGTGCCGCCGGCGATGACGGGGTGGCGCGTCGGCGGGCGGAACCGGCCGGGCACGAACCCGTCGCCGTCGCCCCGGCCGTCCGCGATCTTCTTGGTCCACGTCGGCTTCGGCGGCCAGCGGTACGGCACCGGCCCGGCCACGCGGCCGGCGCGGTCGGGGCCGCCGCCGAACGTCGGCCACTCGACAGTCGGCGCTTCCGTCACCGGTCGGGGCGGGGTGTCGAGCAGCGCCCGCAGCGCTACCCGGTACGGGCCGGTGCGGCCGGCGAACGGCCCTGCCGCGTCCGCGTGCCGCGCCTCGAACGCCTTCAACTCCTCGGCCGCACGCTCCGGTTCGTGCTGGAAGATGACGGCCAGCACGACCCGCGCCCGCAGCGCCGCCGGATCCGCGGGCGGTGTCGGGTGGGCGAGGTCGGCGCCGCCGTCGGGGAGGAGGCGCCGCCAAACGAGTTCCGCGGCGCGGAATTCGCCCCGCTCGAAGAGCAAATCGCCGAGCAGCCGCCCGCCCTCTTGCGCGGACCGCGACACGAAGTAACGGTCTTGAAGCTGCCAGAGCGGGCGCGGGTCGCGGTCGCGCGCCCCGGCGTCGAGGAGGAGCTTGGCGGGGGCGTCGACGCGGTTCTGGTACGCCTTGAGGGCGTCGGCCGGGAGGCGGGCGAGGAGCCCGTGCGCCACCAGTCGGGCCGGGCGGAACTGCTTGCCGTCGAGGCCGACGAGGTCGTCGCCGGCCTCGTCCAGGACGCGCTGGAGGTCGTCGGCGGCGTCGGCGGCCTTGCCGGCGAGGAGCTTGGCCTCGGCCTCGGCGAGCCGCTTGCGGGTCTGCGGCGAGTCGCCGCGGAGGACCGCGGGTTCGATCGGGGGTTGCCCGCCCGCGGCGGCCGCGGCGGCGAGCAGGACGGCGACGGCGGCGAGGCGCGGCATCCCCCTATTCTTGACGCCCCGGCCCGAAACACAAGAATAGCCTGAGAAAAAAGTCGCACCCGCCGGGGCCGCCATGCGCCGCACCGTTTTCTTGCTGGCCGCCGCCGTCCCTGCTGGGTGCGCACCGGTCGAGGTGACTGTCAACCTCGGCTCGGTCGGCACTGCCGTCTCCACCCACTACCCGCTCCGCACCGACCTGATGCCGGTCGGCGACCTCGGCGCCCCGCCGAAGTGGTACCGCGCGGGGGCGCCGCCGCTGCGCGTCTTGAAGCTCGGCGCCGAGGCGCCCGACCCGGAGTTCGTGGCGCAGCTGAAGCCGAAGCTCGGCAAGGCGATCCTCGACCCCGAGGCGGACCTGCCGGCGGACCTGCGGAAAGACCTGGCCGCGTTCCTTCCCGTCGCCTTCGGCACGCCCGCCGCCCCGCTCGTGCGGCCGGTGTCGGCGGCGGACGCGGAACGGGTGAAGGTGGAGAAGGCGTACACCGACGGGCGGCAGGGAAAGACGGCGAAGGTGGCGACCGCCGAAGCCGTCGCGGACGCCGCGGCGGTCGTGGAGCAACTCGGGCTGACGGACGCGGCGCTCGCCCGCGGCGGCGTGCTGTACCGCCGCTGGTGCGTCGAGTGCCACGGGCCGACCGGGGCCGGCGACGGCATTCACGCCATCGCGGGCTCGCCAATGCCGCGCGACTACCGCCGCGGCGTGTTCAAGTTCGTGACCGCGTTCCCGGCCGGCGTGCCGCGCCGCGGCGAACTCGGCAAGCCCCGCAAGGACGACCTCCGCCGCACCATCACGAACGGCCTCCCGGGGTCGATGATGCCGGCGTTCGCGCACCTCACCGCGGCCGAGGTGGACGACCTGGCCGGGTACGTCATCCACCTCAGCGTCCGCGGCGAGGCCGAGTACGACTGGATGGCGCGGATGATCCAGCTGACCAAGAACCCGGGAGAGGACGACGATGACTACAGCCGCGCGCTCGGCGAGCAGACGCTGGCGCTGCGGGTGCTGCTGGTGCTGGGGAACTGGGGCCGGGCGGCGGCGAACCCGATCCCGGTGCCGCCCGAAAACACGCCGACGCAACCCGACCGGCTGGCGTCCGCGGCCCGGGGTTTCCGCCACTTCGCCGGCGTCTGTGCGGGCTGCCACCAGGACTACGGCCGCGCCCCGCAGCTGAAGTTCGACGTGTGGGGCACGGTGGTGCAGCCGCGGAACCTGACGCTCGGCGTGTACCGCGGCGGCCGCCGCGGCGAGGACCTGTACGCCCGGGTGTACGGCGGCATCTACGCCTCGACGATGCCGGACTCGAAGGCGAAGGCCGGCGCGGTGTCGCCCGACCAGCCGGACGCGATCTGGGACACCGTCCACTTCCTGCAGGCGCTCGCCGACCCGCGCGAGCGGATGCTGCTGCAGCAATTCGACTCGGGCATCAAGATCGAGTAGTGGTCAGTGGACAGTGGGCAGTGGCCAGAAAAGAAGCCCGGGGACGACCGTCCCCGGGCTTCGGTAGTTTCAACTGTCCACTGACCACTGTCCACTGTCCACTGACCACTACTTCGCCGCCGCCTTCTTCATCTCGAACGCGAACCCGTTCTTGCCGCTGAAGTCGGTCGGCTGCTTCTCCTTGTCGAGGCTGTACGCCAGCTTGAGGGTGTCGCCCTTCGCGGCGACGAGGCCGTAGGCCGGGGTGCCCTTGGCGTCGTTGTAGGGGGGCGGAGCCTCCAGGATCTTCATCTCCACCTTCGTCGGGCTGTCGGTGCCGACGAGCTTGTAGGCGATCTTGAACCCCTTCCCCTTCTCGCCGAGGTAGATCGACTTGGCGTCGATCGTCACCGTCGTCGGCTTCCCGTCCTTCTCGACCGTCAGCTTCTCCCCGTCCTTCACCCCGCTCACGATGGTGTAGCTCCCCTCGACCTTGGGGGCGGCCTTGTCGTCGGCGGTGACCACCCCGCCGAACCCGACCAGCCCGGCCAGCAGGGCCGCGTACAGCGTCTTCATCCGTGGCTCCGGTTCGCGTCTCCGGCCGCGGCGGACCTGCCCGCCTTGGCCGCGGGTGAGAATACGGTCACCACTCCGCCGGGCAATCGAATTCGCCCCGCCCGGTGCCCGCGATAAGATAACAGAACCTCCCCGGAGCCTGCCGATGCCGCGGTCCGCGCTCGCGCTCGTCGTCGCCCTTTCTGCCGCCGCGCCGGCCGCGGCGCAGGAGCCCGACTTCAACCGCGATGTGCGGCCGATCCTCGCCGGCAAGTGCTTCAAGTGCCACGGCCCCGACGACAAGAGCCGCAAGGCCGACCTCCGCCTCGACGACCGCGCCGCCGCCCTCGACGCCCTCAGCCCCGGGAAGGCCGACGCCAGCGAGGTGCTGCGCCGCGTGCATTCCGCCGACCCGGCCGAGACGATGCCGCCGCCGGCGGTGAAGAACGCCCTGACCGCCCGCGAGAAGGACGTGCTGAAGCGCTGGGTCGCGGCCGGCGCCCGCTACGACCCGCACTGGGCGTTCGTGCCGGTTCGCCAGCCGGCCGTGCCACCGGCCCCGCCGGGGGCCGTGGTCCGCAACCCGATTGACAACTTCGTGCTGGCAATGTTGGCGATCCGCGGCCTCTCGCCGTCCGCGGAGGCCGACCGGCCGACGCTCGCCCGCCGCGTCTTCCTCGACCTGATCGGCCTGCCGCCGACGCCCGAAGAGGTGGATGCGTTCGTCAACGACGCCGCCCCCGACGCCTACGAGCGCATGGTCGATCGGCTGCTGGCGTCGCCCCAATACGGCGAGCGCTGGGCGCGCCGTTGGCTCGACCTGGCCCGCTACGCCGACACGAACGGCTACGAGAAGGACCGTGCCCGCAGCATCTGGCTGTACCGCGACTACGTCGTCCGCGCGATGAACGCCGACGTGCCGTTCGACCGCTTCACCGTCGAGCAACTGGCCGGCGACCTGCTGCCGAACCCGACGCAGGATCAGCTCGTCGCCACCGGCTTCCACCGCAACACGATGCTGAACGAGGAGGGCGGCTTCGACCCGCTCGAGTTCCGCTACCACGCCATGACCGACCGCGTGGCCGTGACCGGTACCGTGTGGCTCGGCCTCACGGTGGGCTGCGCCCAGTGCCACACCCACAAGTTCGACCCCATCTCGCACACCGAATACTTCCGCCTGTTCGCCTTCCTCAACAACGCCGACGAGCCGGAGCTGGAGGTTTTCACCCCCGAGCAGGATCGCCAGCGCGACCAGTTGCGGGCGAGAATCGGCGAGCGGGAAGCGGCGCTACCGGACCGGGTGCCCCTGGCGGTGCGCGAGAAGCAGTTCGCCGCGTGGCTCGCCGCCGAGCGGCCGAAGGCGGCGACGTGGACGGTCGTCCGCCCCACCGCGCTCGACGCCGGCCCGCACTCGATGCTGACCGTTCAGGCCGACGGCTCAGTCCTCGCCGCCGGCGACGCCCAGAAGCGCGACGTGTACACTCTGACGCTCCCCGCGCTGCCGGCCGGCGTGACGGCGGTGCGCATCGAGGCGCTGCCGCACGACAGCCTGCCAGCCCGCGGCCCCGGCCGGGCGTACTACGAGGGACCGAAGGGCGACTTTCTCCTCAGCGAGTTCGTGCTGACCGCCGACGGCAAGAAGGTGAAGGTCGGCGGCACGAGCGAGTCGGCGGCGCCGGCCGCGACGACCGCCGCGAAGGCGAT
>DASPHQ010000954.1:0-4870 GCA_035629595.1 Urbifossiella sp.
TCAACACGTTCGCCAACAGCCGGACCGCGTTCGCCGCCCTCACCGGCAAGGCGTACCCGTGCTACGCCATCCCGCTGAAGGCCGGCATCTCCATCGGCATGCTGCTGATTTCGGTCGAGCTGCTCCTGATGCTGATCATCCTGATGTTCGTGCCGGGTGAGCTGGCCGGCGCGTGCTTCATCGGGTTCGCCATCGGCGAGTCGCTCGGCGCCGCGGCCCTGCGGGTGGCCGGCGGCATCTTCACCAAGATCGCCGACATCGGCGCCGACCTGATGAAGATCGTGTTCAAGATCAAGGAGGACGACGCCCGCAACCCCGGCGTCATCGCCGACTGCACCGGCGACAACGCCGGCGACTCCGTCGGCCCGTCCGCCGACGGGTTCGAGACGTACGGCGTCACCGGCGTGGCACTCATCACGTTCATCCTCCTGGCCGTGACCGACGCCACCGTGCAGATCCAGCTGCTGGTGTGGATCTTCATGATGCGGGTGATGATGGTGGTGGCGTCGGCCGCGTCGTACTTCATCAACGAGGCGCGGGCCAAGGCGAAGTACAGCGAGCTGAAGGACTTCAACTACGAGGCGCCGCTGACGTTCCTCGTGTGGCTCACCTCGATCGTGTCGGTGGTCCTCACGTACGCCGTCAGCTACGTCCTGATCCCGAGCATCGCCGGGAACACCGACCTGTGGTGGCAGCTCTCCACGATCATCACCTGCGGCACGCTCGCCGGGGCGATCATCCCCGAGCTGGTGAAGGTGTTCACGAGCACCGAGAGCGGCCACGTGAAGGAGGTGGTGACGAGCAGCCGGCAGGGCGGGGCGTCCTTGAACATCCTCAGCGGTCTGGTGGCCGGCAACTTCTCCGCCTACTGGATCGGCATGGCCATCCTCGGCCTCATGGGGGCGGCGTACTGGATCAGCGCGAGCATCCCGCCGATCATGCTGGCCCCGGCCGTGTTCGCGTTCGGGCTCGTCGCCTTCGGCTTCCTCGGCATGGGGCCGGTCACCATCGCCGTGGACAGTTATGGCCCGGTGACGGACAACGCCCAGAGCGTGTACGAGCTGAGCACGATCGAGAGCGTGCCGGGCATCCGCGAGGAGGTCCAGCGCGACTTCGGGTTCGCCCCCGACTTCGAAACGGCGAAGGACAACCTGGAGAAGAACGACGGGGCCGGCAACACGTTCAAGGCGACGGCCAAGCCGGTGCTCATCGGCACCGCGGTGGTCGGGGCGACGACGATGATCTTCGCGATCATCCTGAGCCTGACCACCGACCCGGCCACGGGCGAGCGGCTGGCGCAGAAGCTGGTGCAGAACCTGTCGATCCTCCACCCGCCATTCTTGCTCGGGCTGCTCGCCGGCGGGGCGGTGATCTACTGGTTCACCGGGGCGAGCATCCAGGCCGTGAGCACCGGGGCGTACCGGGCGGTCGAGTTCATCAAGGCGAACATCAAGCTGGACGACACGGTGACGAAGGCGAGCACCGAGGACTCGAAGAAGGTGGTGGAGATCTGCACGCAGTACGCCCAGGCGGGGATGTTCAACATCTTCCTGGTGGTGTTCTTCAGCACGCTGGGGTTCGCGTTCCTCGACCCGTTCTTCTTCATCGGCTACCTGGTGAGCATCGCCCTGTTCGGGCTGTACCAGGCGATCTTCATGGCGAACGCCGGCGGGGCGTGGGACAACGCCAAGAAGATCGTGGAGACCGAGCTGAAGGCGAAGGGGACACCGCTGCACGACGCCTGCGTCGTCGGCGACACGGTGGGCGACCCGTTCAAGGACACGAGTTCGGTGGCGTTGAACCCGATCATCAAGTTCACGACGCTGTTCGGCCTCTTGGCGGTGGAACTGGCGGTGGAGCTGACGGCGACGCGCGGCTCGACCCTGGCGCACGGCCTGGCGGCGGCGTTCCTGGCGGTGTCGATGTTCTTCGTGTGGCGGAGCTTCTACGGGATGCGCATCCAGGACGCCGGCGGCGAGGCGCACGGGAAGGCGTGATGCCGCTTGCGGCTTCGCGCTGCCCAACACAAACGCCCCCGGGAGACTCCCGGGGGCGTTTGTGTTGGGCAGCGCGAAGCCGCAAGCGGCTGCGGGTCAGCGCCCCTCGCGGAGGCGGTCGCCGAGGAAGTTCTCCAGGTCCGGCGTGTCGTAGATCTTCTTGATCGTCGCTTCCACGTCGTACTCGACGCGGCGGAACCGGATGGTGTCGTCGTCGAGGACCACGTAGCACGCCTTCCAGTTGCCGTCGCGCGGCTGGCCGACGCTCCCCACGTTGCACAGCGTCTTGCGGCCGTCCAGCTTGTACGCCGAGTCCACCTCCTCGGGGCTGAGGAACTGGAGGTTCTCGGTGAACACGCCCGGCACGTGCGTGTGCCCCTGGAAGCAGTAGCGCTCCACCAGCGAGAAGATGCGCTCCATCTTCCGCTGGTTGTACACGTCCTCGGGGAAGACGTACTCGTTGAGCGGGTTGCGGGCGCTGCCGTGGACGAACAGGTAGCCGTTCTCGCGGTGGCTGCGCGGCCGGTCGGCGAGGAACTCCCAGCGCTTCTCGCGGGCCGCCCGGCTGTCCGGGGCGCTCTCCAGCTGCGCCCGCGTCCAGAAGATGGCCTTCTCGGCCGGGCCGTTGAACCCGTCCGGGTCGAACATGGCGCCCTGGTCGTGGTTGCCGAGGATGACGACCTTGGCGGTCATGACGAGGTCGATGCACTCGCGCGGGTTTGGGCCGTAGCCCACGACGTCGCCGAGGCAGTACACGTCGGTGATGCCTTGGGCCTTGATGTCCGCCAGGACGGCCTGGAGGGCTTCGAGGTTGCTGTGGATGTCGCTGATTATCGCCTTCACGGCGGAATGTCCTTCCCGGCGGACGCGGGCCGGCCGTCCCGGTCGGACGGTGCAGGCGGGGCGCGCGGCTTAACTCTGAAGTATAGACCACGCCGGCGGGTGGGTAAACAGCGCAGGCCGGGCGGTCCTCGGAAACGTGCGTCACATCCGGCACAGCCGGGCGCGGCGAAGGCGGAAAGTCAGGGTGGCAGGACTCGAACCTGCATCGGCGGGTACCCGAAACCCGTGGTCAACCTCTGACCCACACCCTGAGGAAGTGGGCAGTGGACAGTGGACAGTTTAAACCTGCCCCTGCTCGGGCTGTACTCCCCACTGTCCACTGCCCACTGTCCACTTTCCGAAGTCCCGGCGGCTGGAGTCGAACCAGCACCTCGCCGTTTTCAGCGGCACGCTCAGACCGCTAAGCCACACCGGGAGGTCGCCGCCCCCGTGGAACGTCGCGGCGCTCACGACTTGCACGGCGGCAACACCGGAAGGGAGCGGAGAACCCGCGAATCGGTTCGCGGGAATCCGGCCGGCGTCAGTCCGTGGTCAGGCAGTAGCGGTTCCAGATCTTGCCGGTGTTGCGGACGGTCACCCGGTAAAGCCCGTCGACCGCCGGCGTCCACGTCAGGTCCACACGATCCTCCTTGCACTTCGTCCGGGTCAGCACCGCGCCGTCCGGGCTCACCACCGCCACCTCCAGGTCGGTGTCGCCGTCGCCGCGGATACTCACGCGCGCCTTGCCGCCGTCCTTCGTGTACTGGAACTGGTAGGCGTCCGCCCCGCTGGCCGCGATCCGCCGGATCACCGTCAGCGGGATCGCCAGCCGGTCGCCCTCGTTCCGCAGGCCGAACCGGTCCACCGTCAGGGTGTACTCGTTCGTCCCCTTCTTGTTGCCGACGTTCAGCACCGCCGCCCGGGCGTACCCGCTCCACCCGGCGGCAAACCCCTTCCGCTCCTGGTCCGAGTCGCCGTTCTCCTCGACCAGCACCTTGCCGAACGACTTCTTCGACTTCCCGAACGTCCGGGTGTCGCGGGCGGGGCCGTCCACGTCGTCGGCGTACAGGTCGAGGTCGGTGGTGCCGTCGCCCTTCAGGTCGAGGCTGACCGGGGCGCCCTTCGTGACCGGGAAGTAGAACTCGTCCCACCCGGACGTGTCCACCGACCCCTGGACGACGAACCGCCGCCCGCCCGGCTGCTGGAGGCCTTCCAGGGCGCGGCGGATCTCGCTGAAGTGGACGCTGTTGTCCACCACCTGCCGCTTCCCCTCGCCGACCGTCCCCTGCGAGATGATCGCCAGCAGCTTGCCGTCGGCGGACAGGACGGCGCCGCCGCTGTCGCCGCGGTTGCTCGGGGCGTGGTGGGTGACGGAGTAGAACACCCGACCGTCCTTGTCGTGGTGGTGGACGTTGCGGACTTTGCCCTCGGAGTAGCCGAACGTGCCGCCCTCGAAGTAGTTGGAGTTGCCGATGACGTGGACCGGCTCGCCCGGGTCGGGGTTCTCGGTCGCCAGCGGCACCGCGACGACGCCGGCCGGCAGGTGGTCCAGCCGGACGAGCGCCAGATCCTTGCCGCGGTTGAGGTACACCACCTTGCCGGGCACGCGCCCCTCGGGGTGCTTGGCGTAGTACACGGCGTCGGTGACGTACCGGCCGTCCTTCCCCTTCAGGGGGAACGCCACCTTCACGTCGAACCGACCGCCTCGGATCACGTCCTCGACGACGTGCGCGGCGGTGACCACCAGCTTCTTCCCCACGTCCACGAGGACGCCGCTGCCGACGCTAGTGCCGCCGTCGGTCTCGAAGTGGAACAGGACGGTGGACGGGACGGCCTTGCGGTAGAGGATCACGTCGCCGCGCGCGGGGGCGGCGACGGCGGCCGCGAAGGCGGCGAGGGAGACGAGGGCAACGGCGCGGCGGGCGGTCATCGGGCGGGCCTCCGTGGGGGTGAGGGGAGCGTAAGCGGGCGCGGGGCGGGTGTCAACGACCGGGCCCGGCGAGCGGCGGGGCGTCAGCCCGCCGGTGCGACACCATGAGCGATCGGGGTCG
>DASPHQ010000955.1:0-2111 GCA_035629595.1 Urbifossiella sp.
CGTCAGGAACTCCCGCCGCTGACCACTAGTGCTTGTGGTGGTCGTGCCCGGCGCCGAACAGCCGGTGTCGGGCGTCGCCGGCGGCGCGGACGTAGGCGATCAGGTCCAACACCTCGTCGCGGCTCAGCCGGTCGAGCAACCCCCGCGGCATGATCGACGTGGCCGCCTTCGTCCGGCTCGCGATGTCCGCCACCTTCAGCTCCTTCGCCGTCGCCGCGGCCACCGGGTTCTCGATCACCTTCACCACGCCGTCCTTCTCGCTCAGAATCATCCCCGTCACCACGGTGTCGTCGGTCTTCACGAACCGGTACGTGGCGTACTTGTCCTCGATCCGCAGCGACGGGTCGAGGACGTGGCGCAGCAGTTCGGTGTTGTTCGGGAGCACCTTCGCGTCGAGCTTGGCGAGGTCGGGGCCGAACTCGTTCCCCTGGCCGCCGAGCTTGTGGCAGGCGGCGTACGTCGCCACGGTGAACATCTGTCGGCCGTTGGCGAAGCTGCGGCCGCCGGCCTTGTCCATCTCGGCCACCGCGCCCGCCAGGTCGTCGAACTTCCACTCCGTCCGCGGGCGGATGTGCTTCAACAGGTCGTCCTTCGCCTCGGTCGGGTTCTTGGCGAGGTACGCCTCCGGGTTCTCCAGGTACGCCTCCAGGTCGGCCACGACGTACAGCGCGCCGTGCATTCGCCGCCAGTGGCCGGGGTAGGTGCAGACGTAGGGGTACACCCCCGGGGCCGCCGGGGCCTGGAAGCGGAGTTGTTGCGATTGCTGCGGCGCAAGGAGGCGGCTGGCGAGGAGGATCGTCCCGGGCTCTTCCAGCGACGGGACGTAGTGCCGCTCCGCCGCCCCGGGCTGCGTCGCTTGTATCTCGCCTGTCGTTCCGACGATCTCCAGCGCCCCGGGCTTCGTGACGACGAAGTTGTGCGGCATGATGTCCGTGTTCTCGAACACGAACTCCACCGGCCGGCCGGCCTGCACCACGAGCCGGTCAGTGCTGAACAGCATCTGGTCCGTGAGCGTGCCGACGCGCACCACGCGGACGCCGATCTCGGCCAACTCGCGGCGGGCGCGGCGGGCGTCGTCCGGCGGCAGCAGACCCGCCAGCCCCTCGCCGAACTGCATCGCGTCCAGCGCCGCGGGCGTCGTCTTTTGGTCGGGCGGCAGGGCGCGGATGCCGGCCATTACGGCGTCGAGGAGCGGCTTGGCCCGGTCCTTCGGCCACTCCCGCGCGGGTATGCGCAGCAGTGCCGACACGGCCGCGGGGCGCTCGTCGGCATCGGCCACGAACTTCGCGATGGCGGCGAAGGCGTCCGCCTCCTTGCCGCGCACGCTCGCCAGCGCCAGCATCGCCGAGCGGCGCACCACGCGCTCCGGGTTCGCGGCGCCGACCGCAATCTCGGCCCGCTCCTTCGGCGCCGGGTTCTTCAACTGCTGGAACACCACGCCGCGGTCGGCGTCGAGCACCTTCAGGGTGAAGTTGTTGAGGCGACTGCCGAGGGCGCCGTCGGTGCGGTTGAACACGCGGACCGCCTCGATCGGGTACTCCTTCCCCAAATCCACCTCCCACCACGCGTTGTCCGTGCCCTCCTGGGTGTGGGTCGAACTGCCGGCGCCGTACGCGCCGTTCGTGTTGCCGTCGACGGCCCGCCCGGCCGCGCCGGCGTTGCTGGTGTTCACCTGCGTGGCCGTCTTCTTCAGCGCCACGTTCTTCCCGTCGGACAGCACCTCGACTTCCGCGAGCGTCAGCGTTCGCTGCTTGCCCGGCAGCTCGACCCGCACGAAGCGTCCGCGGACGGTCTTGCCGGCGTCGGCCGTCTTGAGCGCGGGCGGGAGGCCGGCCAGGAGCGATTCCACCTTCGGGTACAGCGCCGCACGCTGCCCCGGGTCGCGGACGAGCGGCGTCGCGGCGACCAGGTCTTGGAGCGTCCTCACGGACTGCATCCCGGCGTTCCACGCCGGGTCCACGCCGTCGGCGGCGACCATCGTGGCGAACGCCAGCTGCCGGGTGAGGGCGTGCTTGCCGTTCGCGGTGAGCCGGCCGACCGCGGTGTGGAGGTCCGGCGCCTCGGCCGGGGAGGTCGGCAGGAGGCGGAACAGGTCGAACGTCACGCCCTCG
>DASPHQ010000956.1:0-3420 GCA_035629595.1 Urbifossiella sp.
AGATTCCGATTTTCCTGACCGTCCCAGAGCGTGCCAGTGGTCTAATCTGCCAGTCCGGAAGCATCGGTCGGAATCAGCCGAGCGGTCGCTGCCCCCACGGGAGCGGCATCGTCGGCGGGGTGCGGTGGCGGTCCTTGCGCACGTCCTTCGGCCGGTCCTTCCACCACGTCACGAACCGCACCAGTTGCTTCACCGCCTCCTCGTAAGCCTGCCGGCCCTTCTCGGGTGTCGCCAGTTCGGCGTCGCCCAGGACGCCGGTGTCGGAATAGCTGCTCGTCCACGACACGGTCGTCGCCGGGCCGGCGGCGAACAGATCGACCCAGTTAAACGGGCTGTCGTCGGCGTTGAATGAGATGGTGCCGCTCTTGATGAGGTCCTTGCGGACGTTGTCGCCGTCGAGGTACAGGTACACGCTCGTTTCGAGTTCGCAGGCGTGGGAGCAGCCGCCAGGGATCTTGCTCTCGCGCCACCGCGGCAGGAACTCCTTGTCGACCGTCAACAGGTTCCACCACGCGGCGACGCAGCACTCGGCGTCCGTTTCCACGTTCGTGCGGCGGGCGGCGAGGTCGAGGTTGGGCATGTTCGAGCCGTGCCCGTTCAGCAGCACGATCTTCTTGAACCCGTGGTAGGCCAGCGATTTCGTGATGTCGAGCACCTGGTGGATGAAGTGCTCGTAGTCGGTGTTGATGGTGCCGGGGAAGTCCATGACGTGCCCGGTGTAGCCGTAGGCGACCACCGGCAGCACCAGCATCTTGTCGGGGATTTCCTTGCCGGCCCCGGTGGCGATGCCGACGGGGCAGACGAGGTCCACGTCGAGCGGCAGGTGCGGCCCGTGCTGCTCCACGGCCCCGCAGGGGACGATGCACACCTGGCCGAGCTCGACCGCGTCGTCGATCTCGGGCCAGGTCAGCTTCTCGTAGCGGTACTCGGTGCGGGCGCGGCTCATGTGCGACTCTTTCAGGGGAGTTTGCGCGGGTCCACGTCGTGGGCGATGCACGCGACGCAGTCGCCCTGCGCAACCACCGACGGCGCCCGGCATGCGACCAGTACGCCGGCCGCATGCGCGACCACCTCCACCGGCTCGCGGTCGGGCCGCTCCAGGAAGTGGATCGCGCCGACGGGTTGGCCTGCGACCACGTCCTCGCCCAGCGGTACGAGGTTCTCGTAGACGCCGCTCTCGGGGGCGAAGCGGTAATCCTCCCATGCCAGCGCCTGCACCCACCGCGCCGGCCGCGGTCGCGGCATGAACTCACCACGCAGCACACCTTGCTGAACGAGCACGTTCCGCAACCCCGTCTGCGTCGCCTTGTGAACGCCGGCGGTGACGTTCTCGCTGCCGCCCATCTCGGTCGTGATGACCGTCTTACCCTGCCGCTCCGCCTCGACCGGCAGCAGACCCGTTCCCGCCACGTCGGCATAGAGGAAGCACACGTCCGTGTTCCACGCCTCGGTACCAGCGAGCATTGCGGACCGCTGCGGCCCCGTGGGGACGAGGTGCATGTGGGCACACGGCACGAAGTCCATGCTGCGGCCGCCGGTGTGAATGTCGATGACCACGTCCGCGAGCGGGAACAGCACGGTGGTGAGGTAGTGCGCCACCACCTCGCTCGGCGTGCCGGTCGGGCTGCCGGGGAAGCAGCGGTTGAAGTTCTTGCCGTCGAGCGGGGACAACCGCGTGGCCGCCTTCGCAGCCGGCATCGTCAGCGTCGGGACGAGGATGACACGGCCGGTGATCTGTTCGGGCACCAGTTCGCGGAGCAGCCGCATCACCGCGACCTGGCCGGGGTATTCATCGCCGTGGTTGCCGGCGAGGACGAGCACCGTCGGCCCGCGACCGTTGGCGACGACTGCGACCGGGAGCAACAGGTTGGCCCAGCCGCCGAGGTTGTACGAGTACGGGACGTACAGGTTCCCCACCTGCTTCCCCGGCTTCTCGTAATCGACGCTACACCGCACGGGCGAATCGCTCACGCCAGCATCTCCTTCACGACCCGGCCGTGCACGTCCGTTAGGCGGAAGTCGCGGCCGGCGTATCGGTACGTCAGCTTCTCGTGGTCGAAGCCGAGCAGGTGCAGCATCGTCGCGTGCAGGTCGTGGACGTGGACCGGGTTCTCGACGGCACGGAAGCCGAACTCGTCGGTCGCGCCGACGGCGGTGCCACCCTTCACGCCGCCGCCCGCGAGCCAGCAGGTGAAGCCGTAGTGGTTGTGGTCGCGGCCGTTGAGCGCCGGCAGTTCCGCGACCGGCGTGCGGCCGAACTCGCCGCCCCACAGCACGAGCGTGTCGTCGAACAGTCCGCGGGCCTTCAGGTCGGTGAGGAACGCGGCGATGGGCCGGTCCCACTGGTTCGCGAGCGTGCGGTGGGCGGCGGCGAGGTTGTCGTGGTTGTCCCACGGTTGCCCGGCCCCGCTCCACACCTGCACCACCCGCACCCCGCGCTCGATCAGCCGGCGGGCGAGGAGCAATTGCCGGCCGTGGACGGTGTCGCCGTAGAGTTCGCGCGTCCGCTTCGCCTCGCGGGACAGGTCGAAGGCGTCGGTCGCCTCGGCCTGCATCCGGTAGGCCAGCTCAAAGGTGCGGACGCGGGCTTCGAGCCGCGGGTCGGCCGGGCGCTCGGCGGCGTGGCGGGCGTTCAGCGCGGCCACGAGGTCGAGCTGTTCGCGCTGCCGGGTCGGGCTCAGCTCGGGGTTGCGGAGGTAGGCGATGAGCTTGTCGGCGTCGGTGCTGCGGGTGTCGAGGTACGTCCCCTGGTAGACGCCGGGGAGGAACGCCGACCGCCAGTTGTGCGTGGTGACGATCGGGTAGCCGCCGGGGCACATCACGACGAACCCGGGCAGGTTGCGGTTCTCGCTGCCGAGGCCGTAAGTGACCCAGCTGCCGACGCTCGGCCGCGGCGCGCGGCCGTCGCCGCTGTTCATCAAGAGCAGCGACGGCTCGTGGTTCGGCACGTCGGCGTGCATCGAGCGGACGACGCACATGTCGTCGATGTGCCGGGCGGTGTGGGCGAACAACTCGCTGACGGGGAGGCCGCACCGGCCGCGCGGGGCGAACGCGAACGGCGACTTCATGGCGGCGCCGGTCTTGCGCTCGGTGCGAAGGTTGCCGCTGGGAACGGTGCGGCCGTGGTACTCGTCGAGCATCGGCTTGGGGTCGAACGTATCGACCTGACTCGGCCCGCCGTTCATGAAGAGGTGAACGAGCCGCTTCGCCTTCGCGGGGAAGTGCGGCGGCCGCGGCGCGAGCGGGTCGGTCGGCGCCTGCCCGCGCGCGTCGTCGGCGAGGACGCCGGCGAGGGCCAGCGTGCCGATGCCGGTGCCGCAGCGGGCCAGGGCTTCGCGGCGGGTGAACATGCGGTCCTCTTTCGTGGGGCCGGTTTCCAACCGGCCTTGCGTACCCAGGCCGGTTGGAAACCGGCCCCAC
>DASPHQ010000957.1:0-2249 GCA_035629595.1 Urbifossiella sp.
CGCCCCGCTTCCAGTCGCTGACACCAGAGGCAAAGGCCGTGGCCACCCCAGTACAGGACCTTGACCCGGTTCGCTGATCGATTGGTGAAGACGAACAGATGGCCGCTCAAGGGATCGGCGTGAAGATGGGTGCGGACCAGGCTGGCCAGCCCGTCGAACCCGAGCCGCAGATCGACGGCGGCCGCGAACCACAGCTTGGTGGTGGGCGGTACGGTCAGCACGGCCGCCCCTCCACCCCGCGGACGACGGCGACGACGAGTTCCGGGCGGGCGTCGGGCGGGAAGCGGAGGGCGGCTCCCGACGGGAGGACCAGTTCGATGGGCGTCGGGGGCGTGAGCGGTGGGACGACGCGGAGGGGGACGACGGCGGGGACGCGGGCGGCCGGCGGCGGGGCGGCCGGGGCGAGTCGCCGCCGCCACAGGTAGAAGTTGGACGCGGACACGCCCTCGGCGGCGCAGAACCCGACGACGGTGTGGGTGCCGGCGGCGAAGCGGGCGAGCCGCTTGACCCACCGGGCGGTGGCAACCGGATCGAACCCCGAGAGAGCAGACGAATCGACCACGACGGCATCCTCCAACACGAGGAACGGATGCCGTCCACGCTACCCTACCCGTCAATCACGTGATCCGCCGGGCGCGTACTGTACGATGCGGCTTTCCCGAGCGGAGGGTCGCCCACCATGCGAGAGGGCTCGACATCGCCACCGCCACCGGCTCCACCGCCGCCTCCGCCTCGCGTGCCACCGCCTGCCACGCCGCCGCGGGTCTGGCCGGAGCCGTGGAGGAGGTCGAGACCGCGATGAGAGACGTACCGAAGCACATCCGGGACGCAGCTGGCGGCGACCCCGGGGCGTCGCGTGCCGCCGAATTCGTCCGCGACTTCGACCCCAAGTCGGGCGTCGACTACGGGTGGGTAGAGGATCACGCGCGGCGACTGTACGAGCAAGCTGTCGGCGTTTTCGACGCCCTCGACGCGAAGGCCGGGGCGGTCATCGGACACGTGGGGGTCGGGGCCGGGTTCGCCACGTTCGGGACGGCGGCTGCGGCTGCCTCGACGAGCGTCCACCCGCTCGTGCTCCTGGCCGCCATCCCGACCGTCGTGCTCGCCGCTGCGGCGGTGTGGAATGCCGCCCGGTGCAGGCGGACGAGCGACGTGCATCGCGCACCCGGGGCCGACGTGCTGGTGGGGATCGCCGAGAGGCACCCGGCGGAGGCGAGGGCGTACCTGATCCCGCAGTGGCACCTCTGTACCGCCCTGCTCATGCCGGCGATCCGGCGGAAGGCGGAACTGGTCGACGCCGCTACCCGCGACTTCGCCCTCGCCGTCCTCGGCCTCGCCTTTCCCCTCGCGGCCATCGTCATCACGCGGTTGTCGGCGTAGGCCGCCGCCCCTTCCGGGCGTCTGAGTACCGCCGGTGTCCACGACAAACCCGCCCTACTTGTTGATCTCCCCAAGCGCGGCCGTCACCGCTTCCCGCACCGCGCCATCGGGGTCTGTCTTCAGTCTCGTCAACAGCGGGACCGCGAGCTTGGCGTCCTGGCCGAGCTTGCCGAGTTCCTCGATCGCCGTCGCCCGGGCCGGCGACTTGCTCAATACGACCCGCATCAGTGCCGTACACTTCTCCTTGTTGGCTACGTCCAGTTCACCGATCTGCCCGGCCATCACAGCAGCGTCGGCCTTGACCTGCGTTGCCACCGCGCCGGCCGCGAGAGCCGTCATTTTGTCGCCGGACTTGATCGGCATCTCGTTCATCAGGTCCAGCACCCTCTCACGTTGCTTCGGGTCGCCAAACGGTCTCGAAGGGATGAACGGCAAACTCTCGTCCAGGCCGGCGACATGACGTAAAACCGTCTTCTGAACTCCCTCACTCTCGGGAGCGATCTTCACGAGAGCGGCGAGGGTCTGGTACGGCGGCCGCCCCTCCTGGCTTGCCAGGTACGTGTGATAGGCCAGGATAGCCGGTGCAGCGGCTTTCGCGTCCGCACCCATTATAGTGGACCCCATTGTCGAGACCAAAAACCGGCGAATCTTAGCTACTCTCTCGCCGGCTCTTTTGACCTTCCCGCCCGATACACTTCGGCCGGGGTCTTGTACCCGAGCGACTGGTGCAGCCGGGCCTCGTTGTAGAAGGCGAAGTACGCCCGCAGCCCCCGCTCCAACTCGGGCACCGACTCGTACCCCCGCAGGAACACATCCTCGTACTTCACCGTCCGCCACAGCCGCTCGACGAACACGTTGTCCAGGCACCG
>DASPHQ010000958.1:0-6201 GCA_035629595.1 Urbifossiella sp.
CCGACGGCGACCGCGATCACGCCGAGCACTGGACCGCCGCGGCCGATGTCGCGAGCCCGACGCACCTTCACGTCGGCGTCCCGAAGGAAGACGGCTCCCCGTGGGCTCGGGTGGAGGTGGCGTGCAAGCCACTCCCGTTCGAGGGCTGGTGGCGGTACGCCGGCGGGTCGCTGGCGCCGCTGCTGGCGTTCTGCTGGGTCGGCTGGTTCTCCGTCACTGCGTTCTACCTGCGGACGGTGTTCAAGCAGATCAACCTGGCCGACGCGCGGGTGGTGCCAGACCGCGTGAAGTCAACGTTGAACACCCTATCCGAGGGCGTGGTGGTGCTCGACCGCCGCGGCGTCATCGCGCTGGCCAACGACGCCTTCGCACAAGCCGCGGGGGTGCCGGCCGACGATCTCCGCGGGCAGCGCGTGTCGGACCTGCCGTGGGCGTCGGGTGCGGTGCCGCTCACGGAGGCGGACCACCCGTGGGTGAAGGTGCTCCGCGATTCCATCCCGCAAACCGGCCAGATTCTCGGCCTCCGGACCGGCGAAGGGAAGACGCTGTCCGTCAACTCCACACCCATCTTCGGCGACGACGGCAGCTGCCGCGGAGCGCTGGCGACGTTCGACGACCTCACCCAGGTGGAGGTGGCGCGTGCGGTAGCGGAGGCGGCGAACCGGGCCAAGAGTGAGTTCCTGGCGAACGTCAGCCACGAGATCCGCACCCCGATGAACGCCATCATGGGGATGACCGAGCTCGTCCTCGACGGCGGCCGCCTGAGCACCGAGCAGCGCGAGTGCCTCGGCATCGTCGGCGAGTCGGCCACGTCCCTACTCGACGTCATCAACGACCTCCTCGACCTGTCGAAGATCGAGGCCGGCAAGTTCGACCTCGACCCGGCCGACTTCGACCTCCGGTCGGTGCTCGACGACACACTCCAGGGGCTGGCCCTGCGGGCGCACAAGAAGGGGCTCGAGCTCGGCTGCGACATCCACGACGACGTGCCCGACGTGCTCGTCGGCGACGCCGGCCGGCTGCGGCAGGTGGTGGTGAACCTGGTCGGCAACGCCATCAAGTTCACGCACGCCGGCGAGGTGTACGTGCGGGTCCGGGTGGAGAAGCGGACCGCCGGCGTCGCGGCGCTGTTGTTCAGCGTCGTGGACACCGGCATCGGCATCCCGTCGGACAAGTTGCAGACCATCTTCGAGCCGTTCACCCAGGCCGACGGTGGCACCACCCGAAAGTACGGCGGCACCGGCCTCGGGCTGACGATTTCCGCCCACCTGGTGCGGATGATGGGCGGCGAGGTGTGGGCCGAGAGCACCGTCGGCCGCGGCAGTGCCTTCCATTTCACCAGTCGGTTCGGCGTGCCGAGCCACTCCCACGCCTCGCTGTCGCTCTCCGACTTCCGCCTCACCGAGGGGGGGCCGGTTCTGATCGCCGAGGACAACCCGACGACGCGGCTGGCCCTCGCGGGAATGCTGGAGCGATTCGCCTTCCAGCCGGCGGCCGTGGACGGCACGCCGGCCGCCCTGGCGGAGCTGGAAGCCGCGGCGGCCGAGGGCCGTCCGTACCCGCTGCTCCTCGTCGATGCTTCGCTCCCGGAGCCGGACGGCTACGCCCTGGCGGAGGAGGTCGTGCGCCGCGGGCTGGCCGGGGCCGTGGTAGTGCTGGTGTCGTCGGCCGACCTGCCGCGCGACGTGGAGCGGTGCCGCGAACTCGGCGTCGCCCACCTGCGGAAGCCGGTCCGCCGCGCGGACCTGGCCCGCGTGCTCCACCTCACGGCCGACCCGAGCCAGCTCACCGGCTGCCTGCCGCAGCCGAAGCCGCGGGCAGCTCCACCGTCCGGTCCGACCGGGCTCCGCATCCTCGTCGTCGAGGACAACCCGTTCAACCAGAAGGTGTCGGCGATGAAGCTGGAACGGTGGGGCCACCACGTCACCGTCGCCTCCGACGGCCGCGAGGCCCTCGCCGCCCTCGCCGACACGGCGTTCGACGTGGTGTTCACCGACCTCCAGATGCCCGACATGAGCGGCTTCGAGCTGACCGCCGCCGTCCGCCGGTCCGAGGCCGGGGGCCGGCAGCGGATGCCGATCGTGGCAATGACGGCCCACGCGATGCACGGCGCCCGCGAGGAGTGCCTCGCCGCCGGCATGGACGACTACGTGTCGAAGCCGATCCGCGACGACGACTTGCTGGCCGCCTTCTGCCGCGTCGCCATCAGCCCGGCGTCGGGGGCGTCGGCCGAGGACACGTCCACGCGCCACCGCCAGGACACGAACGAGCTGGCGGTGCCCGACGAGTCATTCGACCGGGTGACGGTGCTCGAGCGCGTGGGCGGCAACCGCGTCGTGCTGCGGCAACTGATCGGCGTCTTCTACCAGGACTGCAACACGCGGATGGCCGCCCTCCGCGACGCCATCCGCGACGGCGACGTCGAGGGCGTTCGCGACGCGGGCCACACGATCAAGGGGATGGTGGCGTTCTTCGGCCGGTCGGGCGCGGCCGAGGCGGCGCGGAAGCTCGAGATGCTCGGCGTCCGCGGCGAGCTGGACGGGGCGTCGCCTCTGTGCGCGGAACTGGCCCGCGAGCTGGCGAAGATCGAGGCCGGGCTGGCCGAGTTCGCCCCACCGCCGCCGGACGGCTGGCACCTCGGCTTCGCCGACCGCTCGGAGGCGGAGACGGTGTGCCCGGCGGAGATGTGACCGCGTCAGAACACGAAGTAGATGAACGGCCGCCCCGCCGCCGGCCCGAGCGTGACGAGCAGCACCACCATCCCGACGTAGGCCGTCGCCCGCACCGCCGGCGCGAGTTCGAGCAGCCGACACGCCGCCCCGCGCACGCCGCTGAAGGCGTGACCGAGCGCCACTAGCCCGACGAGACCGAGCACCCACACCGGCACGCCGTCCGCCGCCAGGTCGAACGCGCACCACGACTTCATCAGCACGCCAGCGGCGTCCCAACCGGGCGCCCGCACCAGGATCATCCCTCCCACCGTGAGCCAAAACGTCGCCGCCCAGGCGACGCACGCCCACGCCGGGCTCCGGCGCACCGCGTCGGCCCACGGCACGCCCGTCATGCCGCGGTCCCAGGCGCGGTGGGCGCATACCAGTAGCCCGTTCCACAGGCCGAAGCCGAGCCACGCCCACGACGCCCCGTGCCACAGGCCGCACGTCACGAACACGATGAGAAGATTGCGGCGCGTCCGCAGTTCGCCGCCGCGGCTGCCGCCGAGCGGGACGTATAGGTAGTCGCGCAGCCACGCCGACAGCGTCACGTGCCAGCGCCGCCAGAAGTCGGGCACGCTCGTCGCCAGGTACGGGAAGCGGAAGTTCCGCGGCAGCTCGAACCCGAACCACTTCGCCAGCCCGACCGCGATGTCGGAGTAGCCGCTGAAGTCGCAGTACAGCTGCGCCGCCCACGCCAGGCACGCCCACCGGTGCGCCGCCGGCCCGAACGCGCCGGGGTCGGCGAACACCGGCGACACCACCAGCGCGTCCAGGTGGTCGGCGATGAACAGCTTCTTGAACAGCCCCAGCAGCAGGAAGTGGAGCCCGTCCGCCGCCTGCCGGGCCGTGGGCGCCGGCGGCGTCGCCAGCTGCGGCAGGAACTCGGCCGCGCGCACCACGGGGCCGGCGGCCAGCTGCGGGAAGAAGGATACGAACAGCGCGTACTCGACCGGCGAGCGGACGGCGCGGACGTGCCCGCGGTACACGTCCACGGTGTAGGCGATGCCCTGGAACGTGTGGAAGCTGATCCCCAGCGGGAGCAGCACGTCCCACGCCCGGCTGGGTGCGTCGGCCCCGAACAGGTGCGCGAGTGACACCGCGTTGTCGTGGGCGAACGCGGCGTACTTGAACGCGAACAGCAGGCCCAGGTTCGCGGCGATGCTGGCCGTCAGCCAGCGGCGGCGGGCGCGGGGGTCTGGCGCGTCCTCGATGCGGACCGCGGCGGCGTAGTCGATCGCCGTGCAGAGGAGGATGACCCACAGGTACTGCGGGCTGAGCCAGGCGTAGAAGAGCCAGCCGGCGGCGAGGAGGACGCGGTACTTCGGCGCGCGGCCGCGGGCCAGGTGGTACAGCAGCAGCACCGCCGGCAGGAACAGCCAGAACGCCTTCGTGGCGAAGACCACCGCCGCCTCCGTGCCGTCAGCGGGCGAGAACGGCCCGCACCCGGTCGCTCAGCCGCGCCGCTCCGCTCCGGTTCAGATGCACCACGTCCGCGAAGTCGGCGTCCGTCAGCCCCGCGTCCGGTCGGATCACGCGCACTCCGCGGTCGCGCTCCAGCTCCGCGAGCCGGGTGCGATACTCGGCGAACGCCGCGGGGTATACCGCTTCCAAATCGGCCGTGACCGGCACGTCGAGCAGCACCAGTTCAGTCCCGCCGGCGGCGCACCAGTCGATGAGGAGGTGGAGGTACTTCAGGTGCGAGCCGGTACGGTAGTTGTGCATGAACGGGAACGCCTGCGGCGCCACCCCCGCGGCCTTCGCGGCGTCGTACCGGCCGACGGCAAACCCGCGCGCCGGCACGTACCCGTTCCCCGTCGTGAGCTGCGCGGCCCGTTCGCGCAGCTCGTCCGCCTCGCGGAACGCCGCCGGCGCCTCCCCGGGGAACACGTCCTCGGCCCGGCACGAGGCCCACATGCGGATGCCGTGGCGGTGGCGGACGAGGTTCGAGGCACCAGCCGCGCGGGCGCGCAGAAAGTGCCGCGTCACCCACCCGGCCGACTCGGGCCGCAGCCGGACCCAGCCGAGCCAGTCGCCCCACGTCATGAGCGAGTGCGGCCCGTGCGGCTCGTGGCGGGCGTCGTTCAGGTCGCTGGCGGTGACGCCGTACACCAGCACCCGCGGCGGCGTCGGGCACGCCCGCAGCACCGCGTGGTACACGTCCGACGTGGTCGCCCCCGGCAAGCCGACGGCGTACACGGAGTTCAGCGCCCGCCCGTCGCGGACCACGCCCGCCACGCGGCCGGGGTCGATCCCCTCGGCGACCGGCGAGCCGCCGACCAACACCAGGTCGCGCGGCTCGCGGGCGCAGGCCGCCACCCGGGCCGCGTAGTCGTCCGGCGAGTGCCGCTCCCACACGTCCGCGAACCGGCCGACCGCCACGTCCGCGAGGAGCAGCAGCGCCGCGAAGTAGACGAGCGTCCGGTTCCGCCGCAGGAAATTCTCGCGGGCCGGCGGCGCGACCACGACCGCGACGCGGACCACCGGCGTGAGCCGGTCGGCGGGCGTGGTCTCGGTCAGCACACCGGGCACAGGGTGAACCCTCGGGGGACGCGGAGTGTGCCAAAACTGCGCCCCGCCGGGCAAGGGGAGTTCGCCGTGCGGAATTCACACCCTCCCTTGCCCGCCCCGCCGTCGCGGGTAGAACAACCGGACGATCCTACACCCGGCCGCCGGCCGGCGGTCACCGCGGAGGTCGCAATCGTGTCACGCGTTCGTGTCGGCGTCGCCGGCCTATTCCTCGCCTCCATGGCGCTCGTCGCCATGGTCGCCTCCCGGGCCAACGCCCAGGACAAGCAGTCCTTCCCGCTGAAGCTGGAGAAGGACAAGGCGATCTACCAGAAGACCGACACCGTCGTCGCCCAGATCATCAAGGTGCAGGGGCAGGACCTGACCCAGAAGCAGCAGAGCACCTTCTTCTTCAAGTGGACCCCGGAGAAGATCGAGGGCGAGAAGGTCACCCTCAAGCAGAAGGTCGAGGGGCTGTTCATGTCCATCGACATCTCCGGCAACCCGATCGTCTACGACTCGGCCAAGAAGGAGCCCGCCGGGTCGGCCAGCAACCCCGGCCTGATGGACTTCTTCAAGGGGCTCGAGGGGACCGAGTTCACCGTCGCCATGAACAGCAAGACCTACGCGGTCGAGAAGGTGGACGGCAAGGAGGAGCTCGCCAAGAAGCTCGGCGCCGGCAGCGCCCAGATGGACAGCCTCCTCAAGAAGATCCTGACCGACGACTCGCTGAAGCAGATGGCCGACCCGACCGCCGGCCTCCTCCCGGACGCCCCGCGGGCGAAGGACGAGAAGTGGGAGCGCAAGAGCACCCTGAACCTCGGCCCCGTCGGCAGCTACGAGGTGAAGTACGACTTCACCTACAAGGGGAAGGACGAGAAGCTCAAGCACCTCGACCGGATCGACGTGTCCCCGACGATCGCGTTCAAGGCGCCGACCGACAGCACCGAGGGACTGCTGTTCAAGATCAAGTCCGGCACCC
>DASPHQ010000959.1:0-3259 GCA_035629595.1 Urbifossiella sp.
GGGAACGTCCCGAATTCCGCGCGGGATTCCCGGAACGCGACGGGAGCCGTGGGGTTGCCACGGCTCCCGTGTGGTTTACGCCACGACCGGCTTCCGCCGCAGGCGCGCCCGGCTGATCAGGGCCATGACGCCGATGCCGCCGAGCAGCACGCCGGCCGGGGCCGGCACGACGCCGTGCGGGGTCGGGGTGAGGACCGGCCGCATCGTGATCTGGTCCTGCACCTCGAGCGTCTGCTTGCCGCCCACCGACGACGCCGGCGCGACGAGCGCGACCAACTCCTGGCCGGCGTACTTCTTCGTGAAGAAGGAGGCGTCGCCGGTCGCCGTCAGGCTGTCGAGCATCTTCTGGGCGTTCACCGCGGCGTCGTACGTGGTGCTGTCCAGGATGAAGTTGCCGCTGCCGAGGTTGTTCGACTTGCCGTCGTAGATCAGCTCCCAGAGGGCGATCTGGAACGAGATCGACGGGTCCTCGAGCCCGCTGCTCTTGAACGACCCGCTGTTCCAGGCGGTGTCGTAGTACTTGCCGTACAGCTCCTTGATGAGGTTGGCGTTGGCCGCGGCCGGCGACGGCGCCTTGCTCAGCTCGAACACGCCGAACTCGACCGTGGTGCCGGGGGCCGGCAGCGTCTGCACGGGCGGGCCGGAGTTCAGCTCGAGGCAGAACGTGGCGGTCGGCGGCGGGAAACTGCTGTTCGGCGGCAGCTGGTTCTGCGTCCAGTAGAACGGCCCGGCTTCGGCGTCGAGGCGGTTGTTGCCGATGCCGGGGTTCCCGGCCGAGCCGGTGTACTTGAGGAAGACGAATTCGGCCGACGCACGCGGCGCGGCCAGCGCGACCAGCACGACGGCGGCCGCGAACGGACGGAGCAGACGGGGCTTCATGGGGGGTCTCTCAAAGGCGGGTCGGAGCAATCTGACCCAGGGTGACGGCCGCGCAGGCGGGGGGGCGACGGCGCGACCGGAGCATTGCTCCCAACAGCACGATTTGTACCAGCCACTACCACCGGAGTAAATGCGACAAACCCGCAACCCTAGCATAAACTGACGGGGTGGGGCCGGATTTTCCGGCCGGCGTGGTGGACGGCGGGGGCTTTGTTAACCTGGGGAAGCGCCCGACCCACCCGCGGAGACCAGACAATGCTCACAACCCTTACAATCGCCCTGATTGTCGGCCAGCCGGACGCCGTGGAGGTCGCACCCCCGCCCCGGCTGGTCGCCCCGCTGGTGGAAATCGCGCCGGTGGCGGGCGGCTACCAGGTGGCACTGAACCGCCGCGGTGTGGAGCGATTTCGCGAGCTGCTCGACGGCACGGATGAGAAGCAGGCTGCCGCTTCGCTGCGCGACCTTGCCAAGCGGAAGCGTGAGGGGGACATGCCGGACGAGGCGGCGGCGGGGAAGCTGGAGCTGTTGGCGTTCGTGGCGGGGTCGCAGATCCCGGCGCTGCGGGCGGAGTTGCGCGACAAGGCCGGCCCCGGCGGCGCCGTCATCACCGTCACGGGGTTGCAGAAGGCGGAGCTGCCGATCCCGGCGGACCGCCCACGGCTGAGGCGGGCGGCGGGGCTCGTGCAGGGCGTGCTGCCGCTCCTCCCGGCCGACGCCCGCGAGACGATGCGGGGCCTGTCGGCGATGGCCCGCACGACGCCGCTGGCGTGGCGGGTGGAACCCCGGCAGTGAGGAGTGCGGAGTGGGGAGTGAGGAGACCAGACCTCTCTCCCCGGCTTCACTCCTCACTCCTCACTCTTCACTCCCCACTGCCATGCCTCCGTCCGACGTGACCCGGCAGATGCTGCGGGACTACCTGCACGACGCGCTGCCGGAGGCCGAGCTGGCCGCGGTGGAGCGGGCGGTGCGGGCGTCGGCGGAGCTGCGCCGAGTGCTGGACGAGGTCCGCGAGGAGGAGGACCGCGGCGAGCACACCGTCGGCGCGATCTGGCGGCGCGAGCGGGCGAGCTGCCCCGGCCGCGACCAGCTCGGCGGCTACCTCCTCGGCGCCGGCGACCCCGACCTGCTGGACTACGTCACCTTCCACCTCACCGTGGTCGGCTGCCCGTACTGCCAGGCCAACCTCGACGACCTGAAGAAGCTCGGCGGCGGGTAACGGCGCTCGCGGCGGAACTCCTATTCCCCCTCGCCTTTGCCGCGGCGGCGGGTTACGATAACTCCAACACGCCCGCCCGGCCCCATCCCGTCGCTCCCGCCGGCTTTCCCCGCGTGCTCCGCGGCCGTACACCGGCCGCCCGATAGGGTACCGAATGTCCGAACCGCGGCCGATGGCTCAAGGCGTCCTTGAGCTCCACCCGAAGGGGTACGGGTTCCTCCGGAACCCGGCCCGCAACTACGTCCCCACCCCCAACGACGCCTACGTCGGCGGCCCCCTCATCTCCCGGTTCAAGCTCGCCGAGGGCGTCGCGCTCGGCGGCCCGGTCGAGCCCGCCCGCAAGGGCGCCAGCGGCCCGCGCCTCGCCGACGTGGAGCACATCGAGGGCGGCCCCCCCGCCGCCTTCCGCCGCCGCGTCTGGGACGAACTCACCCCCGTGGACCCGACCAAGTGGATCCGCCTGGAGTCCGGCCCGGAGCCGCTCACGACGCGCGTGATGGACATGTTCACGCCGATCGGCATGGGCCAGCGCGGCCTCATCGTCGCCCCGCCGCGGACCGGCAAGACGGTGCTCCTGTCGCACATCGCGCAGTCGGTCGTCGCCAACCACCCGGACATGCACCTGATCGTGCTCCTGGTGGACGAGCGGCCGGAGGAAGTGACCGAGATGCGCCGCAGCATCAAGGGGGAGGTGGTGGCGTCGAGTTCGGACAACGACACGGTCACGCACATCCGGCTGGCGCAGCTGGTGGTGGAGCGGGCGAAGCGGCTGGTGGAGCGCGGCCGCGACGTGTTCGTGCTGCTGGACAGCCTGACGCGGCTGGCGCGGGCGTACAACAAGCAGACCGGCAGCGGGCGGACGATGAGCGGCGGCGTGGACGCGAAGGCGCTGGACGTGCCGAAGCGGCTGTTCGGCAGCGCCCGCGCCTTCGACGAGGGCGGCACCCTGACGATCCTCGGCACGGCGCTGATCGAGACGGGCAGCCGGATGGACGACGTGATCTTCCAGGAGTTCAAGGGGACCGGCAACATGGAGCTGGTCCTCAGCCGCGACCTGGCCGACCGCCGAATCTGGCCGTCGATCGACATCTCCAAGTCCGGCACCCGCCGTGAAGAGATGCTCCTCTCCAAGGAGATCCTCGACGGCACGATCATGCTGCGGCG
>DASPHQ010000960.1:0-3437 GCA_035629595.1 Urbifossiella sp.
TCAACCCGGCGCCGCGGCGGGGGTTACGGCGACGGCCTCGGCCGTCTTCAGGAGCGATTGCAGTTCGCCGGTGAAGACGAACTTCGTGTCGGTCACCCCGGGCGGCAAATGGTCCGGGCCGACGTGGGCGAACAGGATCTCGGCCTCGGCCACCACGTCGTCGCCGCTTTTCACCGTCCCGTTCACGCGGCCACCGGTCTCGCCCAGGTCCACCAGCGTCGCCGTGTACGTCAGTTGCTCGCCGGGGAAGGCCTCGCGGCGGAACTTCGCCGTCATCTTGGCCAGAACGACGTTCTCGCGGAAGCCGTTGGCCTCGCCGACGAGGATACCGCCGGTCTGGGCCAACCCTTCAAGAATCAGCGGCGCCGGCATGACGGGGAAGCCGGGGAAGTGGTCGGCGAAGTGGTCCTCGGCCAGGGACAGGCACTTCACCGCCGTCGCCGCCTTCCGCGACTCGAACGCCGTGAACCGGTCGATCCACGTCCAGCGCATCAGCCGCCCAGCTTCTTCTGGAGGTAGTTCACGATCAGGTCCACCGTGAACAGGTCTTCCACCTTGTCGAGCCGCGGGTCCTTGCGGAACTCGGTCAGGTCGGCGAACGGCATCTGCTTGGCCAACTCGTCCAGGCCCACCGGCGTCACCTTGCCGCCGTCCACGTACGCCGGGTCGCCGGCGAAGACCGACTCGGGGAACAGCTCCTCGCGCGGGATTTTGACGCCGAACTGCCGCTCCAGCCGGAACACGATGTCGAGGAAGTCGATCGACTCGGCGTTCAGGTCGGCCTTGAGGCGGCTCGTCGGCTTGATGTCGTCCTCGTCGAGGTTGAGGGCGTCCACCAGCGTGGTGCGGACCTTCTCGAAGATTTCGTCCTTCGTCGGCATGGCAGGGTACCTCCGGTGGCCCGCGGGGCGGGGTGGGTGTCGGGTCAACCGGTCACGGCACCCAGGCTCAGGCCGCCGTCGACGGTGAGCACCTGGCCGGTGACGTAGGCGGCCGCGGGGCCGGCCAGGAACGCCACCACCCCCGCCACGTCCTCGGGCTTGCCGAGCCGCCGCAGGGGGACCAGCTTCTTGGCGATGAAGTCCCCGGCCTTGCCGCGGACCGCCTCGCTCATGTCCGTCTCGATGAACCCGGGGGCGACCGCGTTCACGGTCACGCTCCGGCTCCCGAGCTCCACAGCGAGGGCGCGGGTGAAGCTGTTCACCGCCCCCTTGCTGGCCGCGTAGTTCGTCTGCCCGGCGTTCACGTGGTCGGCCGCGACGCTCGACACGTTGATGATCCGCCCGCTCCGCTGCTTCAGGGCCATCTGGTCGGCGACGGCCCGGCAGAAGTAGAACGTGCCGTTCAGGTTCGTGTCGATCACCGTCGTCCAGTTCTCGGGCTCCATGCGGATGAAGAGCCCGTCCCGGATGACACCGGCGTTATTCACCAGGATATCGACCCGGCCCCAGTCCGCCAGCACCGCGTCCACCACCCGGCGGGCGGCGGTGGGGTCGGCCACGTCGGCCTGGTACGCCTTCGCGACCCCGCCCGCAGCGGAAACGACCTTCTCCAGTTCTTCGGCCGCGGCCTGGCTGCCGCGGTAGACGAACGCGACTTTCGCGCCTTCGGCGGCCAGCTTCTGTACGACCGCCCGGCCGATCCCGCGGCTCCCGCCGGTCACCAGCGCGACTTGATCGGTCAGCGTCATCGCAGCTCACCTGTCAGGAGTGCCCAGCGGGCCTTCCAGTGTTCGAGCAGCCGGGCGTCGGCAGCTTCCCCGGCCGGGCCGCGGGGGGCGAGGCGGTAGCCGTGCAGCACGAACTGCGCGGCCACGGTCTGCTGCCCGGCGTCGTTGGTCCCTTTTCCTTTGAACGTCGCCGTATCCGTGTCCTGCTTCACGAGTTCGACCGACACGCTCATCGTCCGGCCGGGGAGCATGAAGGTGCCGTACTTGACGCTCTTCACGTCGCGGAGCACGACCACGGGGTGCCGGTAGTCGGTGGTGGCGCGCCAGAGCCAGGAGGCGGCTTCAACGACAGCCTGGAGCATGAGGACGCCGGGCATGACCGGGCACTTGGGGAAGTGGTCGGCCAGGTACTCTTCCCCGAGTGCCAGGAGCTTGACGGCGGTGAGCGCCTTGCCTGGCTCGCAGGTGTCGATCCGGTCGATCAGGTGGAACCGCATCGCCCTGCACGTCTCCGGCGGCCCCGGCGGTCGCCGGATGTCGTTTCGAGAACAGGGAGTATAGGTAGGCCGCGGGAAAGGGACAACCCCCCGTGCCGTGGCTGACGCCCGGCGACATTTTGGTGGAGATTATTGTTTCCGCCGCCCTCCCACCGGGTCGCGGAAACATGTCACGCGGTCGAACCGACGAACGTGACGGCGTTTCCCGCCCGTTGCCAGCCCCGAACGGGTGTGATACCATCGCTGCGACTCCCCGGGACTCGCACCCATGTCAGACCACCCGCCGGCCGCCGCACCCGCCGCCGAGCTCACCGCACGCACGCCCGACCCGGACGTCACCACCCGCCGCGGCGACTCGCTCCCGCCGGTCGTGAACACACCGCCGACGGGCGGACGCTACCTCCTCGGAGCTGAGATCGCCCGCGGCGGTATGGGGGCCGTGTTCCGCGCCACCGACACCGCCCTCGGCCGCGAGGTGGCGCTGAAGCTGCTCCAGGAGCAGTTCGGCCCCGGCAGCGGCACCGCCCGCCGGTTCGCCGACGAGGCCCACATCGCCGGCCAACTCCAGCACCCGGGCATCCCGCCCGTTCATGACTTCGGCACCCTCCCCGACGGCCGGCCGTTCCTGGCCATGAAGCTCATTAAGGGCCACACCCTCGACGAGCTCCTGCGCGCCCGCCGCGACCCCGGTGACGACCGCGGTCGGTTCGTGGCGGTGTTCGAGGCGGTGTGCCAGGCCGTCGGGTACGCCCACGCCCACGACGTGATCCACCGCGACCTGAAGCCGGCGAACGTCATGGTCGGGGCGTTCGGCGAGGTGCAGGTGATGGACTGGGGGCTGGCGAAGGTGCTGCGGCCCGGGGGTGCGGCCGACGGGACAGCCGCCGATCCGGACGCGACGGCGCCGAACACCGAGGTGCGGTCCCTGCGAGACGCGGACGGCGACCACACGCGGGCCGGGGCGGTGATGGGGACGCCGGCGTACATGCCGCCGGAGCAGGCCCGGGGGGAGTGGGGCCGGGTGGACGCCCGGGCCGACGTGTTCGCCCTCGGCGGCATCCTCTGCGCCGTCCTGACCGGCCTGCCGCCGTACACCGGGACGGCGAAGGAGGCGCTGCGGCGGGCCGCCGCCGCCGATCTGGCCGACGCCTTCGCCCGGCTCGCCCGGTGCCGGACGCACCCCGAGCTGGTCGGGCTGTGCAAGCGCTGCCTGAGCCCGCGCCCGGCCGACCGCCCGGCGAGCGCCGGCGAGGTGGCGACGGCGGTGGCGG
>DASPHQ010000961.1:0-3928 GCA_035629595.1 Urbifossiella sp.
GGCCTCGCGGAGCCGCGCGAGGTACTCGGCCCGCGGGAGGTTCACCGCCCCCATCCGCTCGGTGTGCTCGGTCGTCATCTGCACGTCGAACAGGACGAATTCGCGCGCCCGCAGCCGCTCCACGAGCGCGACGAGGGCGACCTTCGAGGCGTCGGTGCGGCGGTGGAACATCGACTCGCCGGCGAACAGCCCGCCGACCGCGACGCCGTAGACGCCGCCGACCAGCTCCCACGCCCCCGCGTCTGTCGGCGCCCACACCTCGACGCTGTGCGCGTCCCCCTCGGCGTGCAGCGCCGTGTACGCGGCGACCATCTCGTCGTGGACCCACGTCCCCTCGGGGCGGCCCTCGCCGCAGCCGATCATCACGGCGCCGAAGGCCTGGTTCACCGTCGTGCGGAACGTCCCGGAGCGGATCGTCCGCGCCAGGCGGCGGCTGACGTGGAGGCCGTTCAGTTCGATGACGGCGCGCGGGTCGGGCGACCACCACAGCACCGGCTCGCCGGGGTTGTACCACGGGAAGACGCCCGCCGCGTACGCCTTGCGGAGCAGGTCCGGGGTGAGCGCGCGGCCGTAGCCCAGCGGCAGGTCCGCCGGGCCGGTCGCGGGGTCGCTCCACGGCACGTCCGGCAGGCGGCCGCGGCGGTTCGGCCGGTCGGGCGTCACTTGTTCAGCTTCTCCAGCAGGTCCTTCGCCTCCGCCCCCGCCTTCGTCTTGCCGTACTTGCCGATCACCACGCCGAGGATGAGCTTGGCGTCCGCGGCCTTCCCCTGGTCGAGCAGCGCCTTCGCGGCGGTCAAGCGCGAGAGCGCCGCCGCCTCGGTCGGGTCTTCGGGCTCCGGCGGCAGCACGGCCCCGAGCCGCTTCACCTCGCCGCGCTCCTTACCGGGCCCGACGCGCACCCAGCCGTCTCGCGGGTGGTCGTCGCCGGACAGGACCGTGAACCCGAGGCCGTGCTGCTTGAACAGGTCGTCGAGGATGACGTCGACGGCCTTGTCCTTGCAGTTGTACGTGACCGGCACGTTCGGCACGCCGCCGTCGGCGGCGTAGGTCCACAGGATCGGCTTCTCGGTGTTCTCGTTCACGAGGTGGGCAATTTCCTTCAGCGCCTCGCGGAGCGGGAACTTGTTGAAGGTCAGCGACAGCTTCACCTTCAGCAGCTTCGAGCGCGTCTCCTCGGCCGCGGGCGTGACGCCGTTGGGCTGGCCGGACGCGGTCACCGTCGCCAGCGTCAGACCCGCGAGAACCCCCATCAGCCCGCGCATCGCTCGCCCCCGGAACTCGTTGCGGCGTCGGACGTTCGGGCGGCGAAAAAGGTGCCGCGGAACGCCGCTACGCGGGTGGTTCGCACCCCCGTTTTCCTCTAAAATAGCGTCATCCCGCCCGACGTGCTTTGGCAATCCGGTCCGGGCCGCGCTTTTCCCCGGACGCACAGGAGTCGACGTTGGCCGACGACACCACACCCCCGTCCGACCCCGGCGCCGCGGCCGGGGCGCCGATCCCGCCGCTGGACATCGTCGACGAGCTGCGCGACAGTTACCTCACCTACGCCCAGTCGGTCATCGTGTCGCGGGCGCTGCCAGACGTGCGCGACGGCCTGAAGCCGTCGCAGCGGCGCATCCTGGTGGCGATGAACGACCTCGGCCTGAGTCCCGGGTCGGCGACGAGCAAGTGCGCCGGCATCATCGGCGAAACGATGAAGCGGTACCACCCGCACGGCGACATGTCGATCTACGACGCGCTTGTGCGGATGGCGCAGGACTGGGTGCTCCGCTACCGACTCGTGCAGGGGCAGGGGAACTTCGGCTCCATCGCCGGGCTGCCGCCCGCCGCCCCGCGGTACACGGAAGCCAAGCTGTCGCCCGTCGCCGCGGAACTCCTCGACGACCTCGACCACGAGACGGTCGACTTCATCGACAACTACGACGGCAAGTACCGCGAGCCGCTGGTGCTACCGGCGCGGTTTCCGAACCTGCTGGTGAACGGCGCCGACGGCATCGCGGTCGGCATGGCGACGCACATCCCGCCGCACAACCTCAAGGAGGTGTGCGCCTCGCTGGTGAAGCTGATCGACGACCCCGCCGCGACGCTCGGCGACCTGATGGCGAGCCGCGACGACGCCGAGCCGCTGTTCCAGGGGCCGGACTTCCCGACCGGCGGCGTCATCATGGGCCGACAGGGGCTGGTCCAGGCGTACAAGACCGGCCGCGGCAAGATCACGCTGCGGGCCCGCGTCGACATTGTCGAGGAGGGGAAGGGAAAGTCGCCGAGCCTCCTCATCAAGGAGGTGCCGTTCCAGGTGACGCGGATCCGGCTGCAGGAGGTGATCGCCGAACTGGTGAAGGAGGACCGCATCGCCGGCATCGGCGGCGTGCGCGATGAGTCGAGCGCCCGCACCGGGGAGCCGGTGCGCATCGTCGTCGAGCTGAAGCGCGGGGCCGACCCGCACCTGGTGCTGAACCAGCTCTACCAGTTCAGCCCGCTGCAGGACACGGTCAGCATCATCATGCTGGCGATCGTGGACGGCCGGCCGCAGCTGTTGCCGCTGCTCGACATCATGCGGCTATTCCTGGCACACCGGGTGCAAGTGATCCGCCGCCGCACCGAGTACCTCCTTCGCGAGGCGAAGCGGCGCGGCCACGTCCTCGAAGGCCAGCTCATCGCCATCGCCGACATCGACGAGGTGATCCGCATTTGCCGCACGTCGCCGAACCGCTCCGAGGCAAAGGTGCGGCTGCAAGGGATGGAGGTGGCATCGAGCCTGATGGAGCGCGCCATCGGGGCGGAGGCGTTCACCGGCCTACAGCGCGAACTCGGCACGCAGACGGTCTACCGCATGACGGAGCTGCAGGCGGAGGCCGTGGTGCGGCTCCAGCTCGGGCAGCTGGCGGCGCTGGAGAGCGACGAGATCCTGAAGGAGTACACCCAGCTCCGCGACCAGATCCGCGGGTACGAGACGCTCCTGAGCGACGACGCCAACGTCCGCGCCGTCATCCGCGGGGAGCTGGTGGAGATCGGCGGCCGCTTCGGGGACCGGCGGAAGACGGCGTTCAGCGACGAGGACGCCGGCCTGGAGATGGAGGACCTGATCGAGGACGAGCAGGTGGTGGTGAGCGTGTCGCACGAGGGCTTCGTGAAGCGGCTGCCGGTGGGCGAGTACCGGGTGCAGAACCGCGGCGGCAAGGGCGTGCAGGGCGGCCTCCGCGACAACGACTTCGTCGAGCACTTCTTCACCGCCGCGACGAAGGACTACCTCCTCTGCTTCACCGACAAGGGGCAGGTGTATTGGCTGAAGGTGTACCTGATCCCGCAGGCGTCGCGCACGTCGCCGGGGCGGTCGATCGCCAACGTCCTGTCGCTGAAGCCGGACGAGAAGATTTCCGGCATCATCCCGGTCCGTGACTTCGCCGAGGGTGCCTACCTGCTCACCGCGACCCGCAAGGGGCTGGTGAAGAAAACGAAGCTGACCGAGTACAGTCGGCCGCGCGCCGGCGGCATCATCGGCATGGGCCTGGACGAGGACGACAAGCTCATCGCCGTCTGCCTGACGACGGCCGGCGATGAGGTGGTGCTGAGCAGCCGCAACGGCATGGCGATTCGCTTCTCGGAGGCGAACGCCCGCCCGATGGGCCGCGGCACGTACGGCGTAAAGGGGATCAACCTCGGCGCCGACGACGAGTTGGTCGGCATGACCGTCGCCGACCCGGACGGGTTCCTGCTCACGGTGTGCGAGCTGGGGTACGCGAAGCGGACGCCGTTCGGCGCGAACACGCAGGGCGCCGTCGCGGATGGGGCCGAGGAGGAGAACGGCACGGAGCCGGAGCCGACGGAGACGGAGCCCGAGGAGGGGAGCGAGACGGAGGGCGGCGAGCAGGACCGCTCGACGATGCGATACCGCCTCCAGCGCCGCGGCGGCAAGGGCGTCCGCGAC
>DASPHQ010000962.1:0-3117 GCA_035629595.1 Urbifossiella sp.
GGTTGCGGCGTCGGACGGTGGCGGCAGCTCACGCCCGGAGTCGGACGGCACCCTCCCAGGTTGCCGAACCTGAACAGCCGGCATCGCTTCCGCACCCGGTCGAGCCAACTGATCTTGGCCGCGGCCGGATGACCCCCAAGAATGGGGTTGGCCGCGCACCCCGTTCGACCGCCCCGAGGCACCGCCGTGGCCCTCCCGCCGCAACCGGACACTCCGTCCCCCCCGTCACCCGATGTCACAGCGGTGGACACCCCGGTGCTCCCGCCGGCCGCGCCACCCGCTCGATCGCGGCGGGCGATGGTGCTGACCGGCGGGTTCGTCGGGCTCGTCGCCGGGCTGGCCGCCGGGTACGAGCACTTCCGCAAGCAGCCGGCCGTGTACGCCTCCACAGTCGTCGTGTCCGGCCGCGACCCCGCGGCGGTGATCGCGCCGCCGGTGCTGGACCGCGCCGCCCGCCGGCTCGACGCCCTGGAACCGTTCGCGCCGCCGCTCCCGGCCACCACGTCCGAGCGGGTTGCGTACCTGACCGAGCACCTGTCGGTCGAATCGAGCGACGGCACGTTCCGCGTCGTGTTCCGCGGCCCGAACCCGGCCGACACCGCGAAGTACCTGCGGGCGGTGACCGACGCCTACATCGCCGAGGGGACGCCGCGGACGCCGCCGCTGCCGCCGGCCCCCGGCGCCGTCCCCACCGCGCCGAGCCCGAAGCCGGTGAACCCCGACGCCCGCCTCGCCGACGAGCGCCAGAAACTCGAGCGCGAACTGGCCGCGGTGACGACCGAGCCGCTCCCCGCGGTCGAGGCCCGGCTGAGGCAGAACAAGGCCGCCCTGGCGACGACACAGGGGAAACTCCGCGACACCGACCGCGACCTGAAGGCGATCGACGCCGCCGGTACGGACCCGACCCGACGGGTGACTCTGATGAAGCAGTTCGGCGTCACGCCCGACGCCGTGGCGCCGGTGGTGCCGACCGCGGAGGAGAAGGAGTACGCGACGCAGTTGGTGTCCTTCCAGCGGAAGAAGGCCGAACTCGGCCGCCGCCTCGGGCCGGAGCACCGCGACATGGTGGCGCTCGACGAGCAGATTCGGTTCGTCCGCGACCTGCTGGCGAAGGCCGTCCCGCCGAAGCCGGCCGAGGACGCGCTCGACCGCCACGCCCGGGTGCTGACCGACCGCTGGGCGAAGCTCAACACCGACGCTTCGGCGCTGGCCGAGACCGTGCGGCGCGACGAGGCCACGCTCGCCGCCGCCGCCCCGATTCGCGCCAAGCTCGACCAGTTTGCCGCCCGACCGCCGGCGCCGCAGCCGTTCCCCGTGCCGCCGCAACAGCCTCCGTTCATGGGGATGGCCGACCCGCCGCCGACCCCGGTCGCGGCCGGGCCGCAGGTGATCAGTTCCGCCGCGGAGGGCGAACGGGTGTCGCCTCTGCTGGCGTCGTCGCTCGTTCCGGGCGGGGCGATCGGGCTGGCCGGAGGGCTCGTGCTCGGCTTCCTATCGTCGCTCCTGACCACCGCCGTCGCCAACCGGCCGAAGCGGGAGCCGAAGGCGAAGGCGGCCCCGAAGCCGGTGGTGCAGTCCGGTGTCGTTCGCCGCACCGGCCTGACCCGCGTCGTGAAGTACGACGGCCCGCCGCTCGGCGTTCCGGTCATCGGTCAGATTCCGCAGCTGCGGCTCGACCTGCCGGTGGAGAAGAAGTCGGTGGAGGGCTGGTCGCCGGCGCTCGTCAGCTACGCCCGGCCGAACGGCCCCGAGGCGGAGGCCTTTCGCGCCGCCCGCCGGGCACTCGTCGACGCGCTCGGTTCCGTCGGCCACAAGGCGGTGGTGGTGACGAGCCCCGGCGACGGCGACGGCAAGACGACGACGGCCGCGAACCTGGCGCTGTCGCTGGCGCAGTCGGGGAAGCGGGTGGTGCTGCTCGACTGCGACTACCGCGGCACGAAGCAGCAGGAGCTGTTCCGCCTCGGCCGCCTCGGCGACTCGCTGAAGTCGGTGCTGATGAGCGACGTGGACCTGCGAGTGGCCGTCCGCGGCTGCGAGGTGGCGAACCTGTTCCTCCTCCCCGCTGGCCGCGGCCCCGTGGACGGCGCCGACCTGCTGACCCGCGCCAAGTTCAAGGATTTGGTGTCCGAGCTGAAGGCGCAATACGAGTACGTGGTGCTGGACGCCCCGCCGACGACTGCCGAGAAGGAGCTGAAGGCGCTGGCCGAGCAGGCCGACGGGATGCTGCTAGTGGTCCGCGGCGGCGCGGACGCGGCGGCTCGCGCGGCGACGGCGACAAGCGAAGTGGCGCGGGCGGGGAGCCGCGTGCTGGGGGCGGTGGTGACGGCGGCCCCCGCACGGCCGGCGGCACCGCAGGGCGACCCCGCGAGCGCGACGGCGGTGTGAATCCGTTACCTTGTGCGACTCGTCTCCGGCGGAGTAGAATCCGAGTATACCGCCGGGGGGCTGAGGCATGTTCCCGATCAAGTCGAGGTTGAGTGAGTCTCAACGCGCGGAGCGGCGTCGGCAGGATGCGCTGTTGGCGGAGCGCTTCGCGGGTCAGGTTGTGGCGTACGTGGACACGTGGGCCGGGGAGAAGCTGACACGCGAAGTGGTAGCCGCGTCATCAGACCCCTCCGATTTTCAGAACCAACTCGCGGCTCTATCGCAAGACACACGCCGCCGCGCGCGCCTCACCGATGTCCCCGACCTCGATCCCGCGTTGCCGCTGCCGTCGGTCGGACTGGCCTGAGCCGCTGTCGCCCCGGTGAGTCATGCCGTTCCTGATCGACATTCCCATCATCTCGGTCGTTCATCGGACGACCGGACTCGTCTACGTTAAGGCCGAAGTGGCGTTGACCTTCGTCCCGACCGGCAGGAGTTATCCGTTCTTGGTCGACACCGGCTGCGCGGTCACGACGATCGACGAGGCGGTCGCCGCGACCCTCGGACTACCGCCGGGCGGTTCGCCGGTGAGCGTTCGCGGGGCGACGGCGGCGGGTACGGGTCGCATGCTTCCCGTACGGTTCCGATTCTCGGATGAGATCGATGATGGTGGTACGGGCCAACTGAGTAGGCCGGGACTGGAAGTGGATTCGCACTGGGTCGTGGTGCCATCCGGGGCGAAGCGTGTCGCCC
>DASPHQ010000963.1:0-5745 GCA_035629595.1 Urbifossiella sp.
TGCGTTCGGGGGGCGGTCGGAGCACTTCTGCTGGCGGGGCTGGCCGGGTGTGCCACACAGCCACGGCGGCCGGTGCCGTTCACCCCGCCGCACGCGCAAGCCCTCGCCCCCGCCGACCACCCGTGCGGACTCGCCGGCGCCGTCATGGCGATGTCGCCGGTGCCGGGCTGCCTGGCCCCGTTCGACCCCGCCGCCTCCGACAACTGCCCCATGCGCCGCCCGCGGCACGTCCTGGCGCTGTCCAGCGGCGGCGGGTACGGCGCCTACGGGGCCGGGTTCATGGACGGCTGGACCCGCTCCGGCACCCGCCCCGAGTTCGACGTGGTGACCGGCATCAGCACCGGCGCCCTGATGGCCCCGTTCGCCTTCCTCGGCCCCGAGTACGACGCCCACATGGGGCACCTGTACACCACCATCCAGGCGAGCGACGTGTTCCGCGTCCGCGCCTGGGTGAGCATCCCGTTCAAGGACGCCATCGCCACCTCGGCCCCGCTCAAGCGGCTGATCGAGAAGGAGATCACGCCCACGCTGATGACGCGCATCGCGGAGGAGCACCGCAAGGGCCGCCGCCTGTACATCGGCACCACCAACCTCGACACCCGCCGGCTCGTGGTGTGGGACCTGGGGGCCATCGCCTGCCGGCCGTGCCCCGAGGGGTGCGAGCTGTTCCGCGACGTGCTCCTGGCGTCGTGTTCGGTGCCGGGGATGATGCCGCCGGTGCGGTTCCGCATCGAGGTGGACGGCGAGCGGGCGACGGAGCTCCACGCCGACGGGGCGATCTCGGCGCAGCTGTTCGTGCCGTCGCACGTGTTCGCGGCCGCGGCGGCGGGCGCCGCGGCCGACCCGCCGGCGGGTGCGGACCCGAACCCGCCGGGGGGGAACCTGTACGTGGTGGTGTCGGGGAAGCTGTATCCGGACGCGTCGGCGGTACGGCCGCGGGTGCTGCCGGTGCTGGGGGCGTCGGTGCAGGGGCTGGTGTACGCCCACTGCCGCGGCGAGCTGGCGAACCTGTACGGGCTGTCGCGGGCCAGCGGCGTGAAGTACCACCTGACGGCGCTGGCGCAGGGCTACCAGGGGCTGGAGACGACGGTGGACTTCGACCGGAAGGCGATGCAGGGGCTGTTCGCGGAGGGGCGGCGGCAGGGGACGGCGGGGCCGGCGTGGCTCCAGGGGCCGCCGGCGCTGAGCCCCGGCGACGGCGACTACATCCGCAGCGGCCTCCGCTTCCGCCGCCCGCCGGAGCCGCCGGTGGTCGCGGTGCCGTGACGGGCGGCGGGGCCGGATCACTCCCCCTTGAGGTCGAAGTCGACGTTCACGTTCCGGCCGGCGTCGAGGTAGACCGACAACTCGGTGGTGGCCGTCGTCGCGTACTCCCGCGGGAGGAGGTTGGTCGGCCCGCCCGCGGCGCCGGACGGCGCCGCCTCGACCGCGGCGGGAAACTCCCCGTCGTACTTCGTGACGGTGACCTGGTACACGCCGGCCGGGACGCCGGGGTTCTCCCCGGACGCGCCGACCAGGTACTCGCCCGAGCCGTCGGTGAGCGAGCGGAACGCGCCGCCCGACTCGCCGCCCGCCAGGGCCGTGCGGTGGAACGTCACCTCCGCCCCGTCGACGGGGGTGCCGCGGAACGTCACCACCCCGGAGGCGGTGGCGAACGACCCGCGGTCGAAGGGGCGCGGGCGCGGCTCGAACGCGAACCGGCGGATCAGCTTCCGGATCAGCTCGAGCGCCGTGAACTGCCGAAGCACGTCGCGGAACACGTCGCCGGCCCCCGGCCGCTTCAGGTACTCCGCCCACGCGTCGCGCCAGGCCCGGCACGCCGGGTCGGCGAGGACGGCGTCGCGCCGGGCCGGGGTGAGGCCGTGCTCGCACGTCCAGTTCGTCACCAGGATGCGGCGGAACTCGTCGGCCAGGCCGCGGACGCCGGGGTCCCACAGCGACGGCCACCGCACGTCCGGGCACCACCGGCCGGCGCTGGTGTCGTTGGCGAACATCGTGTTCACGTCCTCGCGGACGAAGGCGTCGTGGACGTACGCCTCGGCCTCCGGCCCGGCCACCCGGGCGCCGTACGTGCGGAGCACCTCGGCGTTCAGGTCGGCCAGGGCGTCGTCGGACTCGACGTCGGACACCCACTGGAGGACGAGCCCGGCCAGCTCGACGCCGTCCGCGGCCGCCAGCAGCTCGGCCTCGTGGGCGGGGAGGTCGGCCACGTCGGCGGCCAGCCGGGCGATCAGCCCGCGGGCGAACACCACCTCGCGCAGCACCACCTCCGCCTCGTTGGCGATGCGCCGCCCCGGGTCGCCGGCCGGACCGCCGTAGTGGAGGAACTCGTGGTAGATGATCGGCAGCACCAGCTGCGGGTGGCGGAACAGCCGGTGATAGATCCCCATCGAGTTCGGGCCGGACCGGTCGACCAGCCGGAGGTACCGCTGCTCCACCCGGCCGACGAACTCCTCGCCCGTGTACTTCGTCCACCGCGTCACCCCGCACCCGTCGCGGAGGTACTCGCCGAGCAGCTGCCGGTGGTCGTCCAGGCCCATCAGCCGGAGCGGGTAGCGGGTGAGGAACTCGACGGCCGGCGGCATCAGCTCGCACATCAGCGCCACCGTCCGGCCGAGGACGTCCCGCGGCGGCACGTCCGCGGCCAGCTTCAACCCCTCGGGGCGGTCCCGGGCGTAGTCGCCCTCGGCGACCTCGGCGACCCAGCGGAGGCCGTCGTGCAGCGCCACGGCCCACTCGTCCACGCCCTGGCCCGGGAGCCACTGGACGCGCCGCTCGCGGAAGTCGCGCTGCTCCGGCCCGCTCACCGCCTCGGCGAGCGCCTCGTGGATCCGCCCGCGGGTGAGGGCGTCGACGCCGGCCGCCCCGTGGATGACGTGGAGACCCCAGGCCGCGCCCTGGCGGACGCACGAGGGGTACGTCTGCTGCTGGCGGAGGACGCACCAGAGGACGAACGCCGGCCACCGGTCCAGGCCCGCCTGGCGGTCGGCGATCTCGCTGGCCTGCTCCTGGACCCTCTGCTCGCTCTCGTGGAGCCGGTGGACGAGGGCGCGGCCCGCGGGCGTCGTGCCGAACTGGGAGGTCGGGGCGGGCGGGGCGGCGGGGCCGCCGGCCGCCGACCCGTAGGGCGGCCGCGGGCCGATCTCGGCCCGGGCCAGGCGCCGGTACTCCTCGACCAACTCGTTGTACTTCTTGACCTCCTGGTTGTGCCGGCCGATGAGGTCCGACAGCGCCTGGAGGGCGCGGTCGTCGGCCGCCAGCCGGGCGCCCTCCGGGTCGAGGGCGGTACACGCCCCGAGGGCGGCGAGGACGGCGCCGGCGGCCGCCTCCAGCCGCGTCGCCACGCCGCGGTCGACGACCGCCGCCCGGGTGGCGACGGTGCCGTGGTACTCGGCCCGCACCCGCCCGTCGAGCGCGTGCCACGCCGCGCCGAGCGGATCGATCCAGTCCTTCAAGCGGAACCGCCGGAGTAGGTCGGCCGCCCGGATCACGTCGTCGTCGGTCATCGCCGCCAGACCGTCCGCGGCCCACCGGAGCACGGCCCGCTCGGGCTTCGTCCCCGCCGCCGGGTACAGCGCGCAGGCGGCGCGGAACGCCGCCGTCTTCGCTTCCCCGGTGCCGTACCGCGCCTCGCGGGCGGCGAACTCGGCGGCGCGGGCCAGCAGCCCGGCGGCCTCCGCGGGGGCGAGCGGCACACCGGCGGCCGGGTTCCGCGCCGCCCGGGTGACGGGGTGGATGTCGTAACCCGCCACCAGGCCGCGGACGAACGCGGCGCACACCCACGGGAAGTAATCGCGGGTGCCCGGCCGCGGCTTCAGGGCGGCGAGGTCGGCGACGGGGACCAGTTCGTAGACGCGCAGGGCGAGGGCCGGGTCGCCGGCCGCGACGGCGCAGGCGAGGAGGTCAGGGCGGTAGTCGGCGGGGAGGTTCGCCCACGGCACCGCCTGGTAGGCGCTGCTCGGGGCGCCGGGCGGGCGGGCGTCGAGGAGGACGCGGAGGAGGGGGACCGCCTGCGGCGACCGGGCGCGGGCCAGCGCGCAGCCGCACAGCAGCGCCGTCCACGCCTCGAACCGGAACCCGAGCTCGGCGTACTTCGCGACCGGCCCGCCGTACTCCGGGTAGCGGCGGAGGAAGGCGACGAGCGGGTCCGGGGCGCCCTTCGCCACCATCGAGCCGACCGCGCGCTTGAAGGCGAAGTAGCGCCACACGCGGTGAAGCATGCCGAACATGACATTCTCGCGGGTGTCGCGCCTCGTCACTCGCCGGGGTCGGTTTCCATCGTAACCTTCACCCCAGCGACCCGCAACCGCCCGGAGCCCGCCGTGAAACTCCCCGTCGCCGCGCTCGCCGTCCTGTTCGCAGTCCCCGTCGCAGCGGCACAGACTCCGGGGGCTGACGCCCCCGGCTCGAGTGCCGAGCTCATCGTCCGCCGCGCCAAGGTGCTGACGGTGGACGCCAAGTTCACCGTCGCCGAGGCCGTCGCCGTCGCGGGCGGCAAGATCGTCGCCGTCGGGTCGGACGCCGACGTGATGAAGCACAAGGGGCCGAACACCCGCGTCATCGACGCCGCCGGCAAGACGGTCCTCCCCGGCCTGTACGACAGCCACACCCACCCGACCGGCGCCGCCGCCAGCGAGGCCGGCGAGCCGCTGCCGCTGCTCAAGAGCATCCCCGAGGTGCAGGCGTTCGTCCGCGACAAGGCCAAGACCACCCCCGCCGGGAAGTGGATCGTCATCCGCTACGCCTTCCCGACGCGCCTGAAGGAAGCCCGCTTCCCCACCCGCGCCGAGCTCGACACCGCCGCCCCGGACCACCCGGTCCTGTACCACGCCGGCCCCGCGGGCGTCGTCAACACCGCGGGGCTGAAGGCGTCCGGCGTCACGAAGGACACGCCGCACCCGCGCGCCGGGCAGGTCGTGAAAGACCCGCTCACCGGCGAGCCGACGGGGATGCTCCGCAACGCCTACGGCGTGCTGAAGGGCGTCCCCGGCGGCGGCGACAACCTCACCGCGGCGCAGAAGCGGGCGGCGCTGCTCAAACTGTTCGCCCGGTACAACCAGCTCGGCCTCACCAGCATCGCCGACCGCAACGCCGGCCGCGGCGACCTCGACGCCTACCTCGCCCTCAAGCGTGACAACGCGCTGACACTCCGCGTCAACGTGGCGCGGAGTTTCAACCCGATCGGCACCCGCGACGAGCTGGCCCGGCGGTTCGAGGAGCTGACCGGCGCCGACGGCCGCGGCGGCCCCACCGGCGCCGGCGACGCCTGGGTGCGGGTCGGCCCGATCAAGGTGTTCCTCGACGGCGGCATGCTCAACGGCTCGGCGTACATGCGCGAGCCGTGGCCGAAGGGGCCGACGTACCAGGTGACCGAGGACGATTATCGCGGCCTCCTGTTCATCCCGCCCGAGCAGATGAAGGTGGTGGCCGAGGAAGCCGCCCGCCGCAAGTGGCAGGTCACCGCCCACACCGCCGGCGAGGGCGCGATGGACGTGCTGCTCGACGCCTACGAACAGGTCGATCGCCTCGTCCCGATCAAGGCGCTGCGCCACTGCATCACGCACGCCAACTTCCCGTCGAAGCTCAACCTGGAACGCTGCCGAACGCTCGGCGTCTGCGCCGACGTGCAGCCCGCCTGGCTATTCAAGGACGGGCCGACGCTCGCCCGCATCCTGCCGGAGGCGCGCATGCGCTGGTTCCAGCCCTACCGGACCTGGCTCGACCACACCGTCATCGGCGGCGGCA
>DASPHQ010000964.1:0-7381 GCA_035629595.1 Urbifossiella sp.
TCGGCCGGCGACAGGACGCGGACGAGCGGACGGAGCCGTTCGGCGAGCTGCTGGGTGTTGGGGAACGGCCGGTCGGCGGCGATCTTCTTGCCGCCGGTGACGCTCATCAGGAGGTCGGCCCGGCCGCCGTCCCACACCCACTCCTTGAGCTGGAAGCCGAGGCGGTCGAGCTCCTCGTCGAACAGCCGCTGGGTGTCGGCGTTGGAGCCGAGGAGCCAGCGCTGGCGGCCGTTGGTGAACACGCCCGGCCGCTCGCCGTCGGCGATCAGCCCGCGGACGTTCATCCCGGCGGTGAACCAGCTGACGTGCGCCGGCATGAGGAGCAAGGCGCCCTCGCAGCCGGTCTCCTCCAGCAGCCGGGCCACCTGCTCCTGCTTGGCGTCGACGTCGGCCCGGCGCGCGGCGAGGCGGTCGGCCTCCGGCGGGTGGTGAACGCCGTTGGTGCCGGGGGCGACGGTGCCGGTCTCGTTCAGGTCGAGTTTCAGCTCGCCGGAGTCGAACGGTTCCATTGTCGTGAATTGTAGTTCCGAAACGCCCGGCGGGCCGCCGTGAGGCGGCGGGTGACGTTCCTGACGCGCATCACCCGCCGCCTGACGGCGGTCGGCTCGCCGCGCCGCCGATCGTCACCCGAATTTCGCCCGCCGCGTACCGCCGCGCCAGTTCGCGGTAGCGCTCGTTGATCCGCCGGGTGGTGGCGATCTCGTCGGCGGTCGCGGCCCGGACCACCTTCCCCGGCAGCCCCATCACCACCGACCGCGGCGGCACCACCATCCCCGGCGGCACCACCGCGCCCGCCGCGATCAGGCACTCGGGGCCGACGTCGCTGCCGGCCAGCAGCATCGCCCCCATGCCGACCAGCGTGTCGGCCCCGACGCGGACCCCGTGGACGACCGCCGAATGGCCGACCACCACGCCCGGTTCCAGCACGTTCGGCGCCCCGAAGTCGCAGTGAACGACGGCGCAGTCCTGGATGTTGACGTTCTCGCCGAGGACGACCGGGGCCACGTCGCCGCGGACGACGGCGCCGTACCAGACGTTCACGCCCGGCCCGCAGGTGACGTCGGCGGTGAGGACGGCGGTCGGGGCGAGGAACAACATTCCCTCATAATAAGCACGAAATTCGAAATTCGAACCCGAGCCGCTCCCGGTTCGAATTTCGGATTTCGGATTTCGTGCTTTCAGCCCCGGAATACACTACGCCCGTCCCCACCCCGCCCCCGCACTCCCGTTCCCCGGAGACCCTCTCCATGAGTCGTCGGATCACCCGCCGCCGCGCCCTCGCCGCGTCGGCCGCGAGCCTCGGCTACCTGTTCACCGCCCCCGCGTTCGCCCAGCCGGTCGGCGCCAACGCCCGCCTCAAGGTCGTCGGCATCGGCGTCGGCGGCAAGGGCTCCAGCGACATCGACCACGCCGGCAACGTCATGGAAGTCGTCGGCCTGTGCGACGTGGACCGCGACTTCCTCGGCAGCAAGCAGAAGAAGTGGCCGATGGCCAAGCACTTCAGCGACTACCGCCGCGTGTTCGACGACGCCGAGCTGATGCGCAACGCCGACGCGTTCACCGTCAGCACGCCCGACCACAACCACGCCACGCCGGCCGTGCTGGCGATGCGGGCGAAGAAGCACGTGTACTGCCAGAAGCCGCTGACGCACGACGTGTACGAGGCGCACCTGCTGCGGACCGAGGCGCAGAAGAACGGCGTCTGCACGCAGATGGGGAACCAGGGGACGGCCGAGAACGGCCTCCGCCGGGCGGTCGAGTTGGTGCAGGCCGGCGAGATCGGCGACGTGCGCGAGGTCCACGTGTGGACGAACCGGCCGGTGTGGCCGCAGGCCCCGCGGGTGGTCGCCCGGCCGAAGGAGTCGCCGGTGCCGGCGTACCTCGACTGGGAGTCGTGGCTCGGCGTGGCCCCGCAGCGGCCGTACAGCGGCAACGCCAACCCGGCCCAGAAGCGCGGGCCGTACCACGACTTCAACTGGCGCGGGTTCTGGGACTTCGGCACCGGCGCCATCGGCGACATGGCTTGCCACACGGCGAACATGGCGTTCATGGCGCTGCGGCTCGGCCACCCGACGCGCGTCTCGGCCGAGGCCGGCGGGGTGAACGACGAGACCGCCCCGGCGTGGGCGCACGTGACGATCGAGTTCCCGGCCCGCGGGTCGATGCCGGCGGTGACGCTCCACTGGTACGAGGGGCAGAAGGACGGCAAGAAGGTGCTGCCGCCGGACGAGCTGGTGACGCGGGCGGTGGCCCTCGACGCCCGGCGCAAGACGCTGGTGGACAGCGGCTCGATCCTGGTCGGGGCGAACGGCCTCGCGTACTCCCCGGACGACTACGGCGCGCAGGTCTTCTTCAGCACCGGGAAGGCGACGAACGGCAACACCCGGCCGGAGCGGCTGGCGGTGAACGAGCGGATCGCCGTCGACCGCGGCCACGACCAGGGGCAGAAGACCGAGTGGGCGGCGGCGATCCGGGCGGGCCGGCCGGCGCTGGCGCTGGCGAACTTCGACTACGCGGGGCTGCTGACGGCGGCGTTCCTGCTGGGGAACGTGGCGATCCGCACCGGCAAGCCGTTCACGTGGGACGGCGAGCACTGCCGGGCGACGGACCTGCCGGAGGCCGCGCCGCTGATCCGCCGCCAGTACCGCGCGGGGTGGGACCTGATCGGGTACAACGCGAAGGCGTGACCGCCCGGCGGGCCGGGGGCTGACGCCCCCGGCTCGCCTCTCGCCTCACTTCAGCAGGCCCGGGCGCTGGTGGAGTTGCTTCACCTCGTCGGCGGTGAGCGGGCGGCGGAAGAGCGCCAGCTCGTCCATCAGGCCGACGTAGTTGACCGCCACGTAGACGCCGGTGCGGTCGACGTCCCACTTCATGGCGATGGCCCGGTCGCGGACCTCGCCGATCAGCTTGCCGTCGATGTACAGCTGCGACACCGCGTCCGCCTTGCCGGTGTCGAACCCGGACCACGACAGTACGACGTGGTGCCAGTCGGTGCCGGTCCACGCCACCCGCGGGACGCGGACCATCGGCGCCTTCGGGTCGTCCTCGCCCACGCCCTTCTGCCCGGCGGGGACGGCCGGGAACGCGCCGTGCCGCAGGTCGCGCGGCTTGGCGTCGTTGAAGTCGAACCACAGCCCGCCGTTGTTCGCCCCCTTCTCGGTGATCTGGACGGGGTCGCAGAATGAGGTCTTGAGCGACTTGTTCGGGTCGGTCTGGCACCACACCGAGAGCGCCCCGCCCCAGCCCTTGGGGTCGTAGGCGAGGTTCCCCTTGGCGGGGAAGAAGACGCGGCCGTTGCGGGGGAGCACGTCGGCCGCCTCCAGTGCCCCGCCGCCGGCGACCCCGCGCCGCCGGGCGATGCGGAAGACGTTGTCGTCGAACCCCGGCTCGACGAGGAACGTGCCCGGCTGCGACGGGTGGTTGAAGCGGGTGTTGAGCATCTTGCCGCCGCCGGCGACATCGGCCCAGACGTGTTCGTCGAACGAGGCGTAGAGGGTGACGGCCTTCTTGAGCGCGTCGTCGCCCGGCTGCGCCGGGGCCGGCGCGGCGACGAGGAGGGCGGCGACGGCACAGGGGGCGAGCAGGGGGCGCATGGTGTGACCCGGATGGTCAGATCGTCTACACCGCCTCGTTGGCGACGATTATCACCCGCGACCGCTCGGGCAGACGAACGGCCGGGTCGAGCGGGCGAACCACTCCGTTCTCGACGACTCCCGTCACCGCGACGGGCTTACGGGCGCGCGGAAGGAACGCCTCCAACGGCCGCGGGGCCACGTCCGCCGGCAGTTCGGGGGGCGGCAGCAGCGGTTCGGCGGCGATGGCCTCGTCGAGGGCTCTGCGGTCCGGCGTGCGGGTGTCAAGCTGCGGCGTGGTCATGGTGATTGTGCGGCTGTGGTGCTCGGTGGTTAACGATTCAGCCGGCGGGTGGAAGCACCCAGCTATGCACGTTAATTTGGAAATCGCCGCACCGCCTGTCCCGCCAGCTCCGTTCGATTACCTTCTCCCAGGCTCGCCCTTGATCCCAAATAGTCTGCACGACGGCGTTGATTTCCCCATCCATCGGCCTGTCGGCGCAGTCGAATCCGACCAGGCAAACTGCGCGATAATCCGTACCCGACCAACTCAGGTCACCGAGTTTGTCAAAGTCGTGTCGGAAGGAATAGGTGCGGTTCCGACCTTCTAGATAGGAGCGGTACGAGCGGTTGGAATAAACCGGCGGCCCTTCGCAGTTGAACCAGGATTTCCAGGCGAGCTTCAACTCGATCCACAATCGGGAACAATCATTCAGCCGGATCACGAGGTCGCACCGCTTACCTGAGAGGGCAGGATAGGGTACTTCCCATTCCACCGAATACCTAACCCGCCGCAACTTGTCTACGAGCCGCCACGCGATCAGTTGCTCCTCTGACAGCTTCCGACCGGTCTGCTCATACGCAACGTCCTGGTACTCGGGCTTCACATTCACCAGTCCGAGTTCAACCCCGTTGTGTATAGAGCTACAATCCGAATCGATCTCTGCGACGAAGTCGGCAAGGGTATCGAGCAGGCGGCTGACTTCAGCAGTTACCATCTCGCTCACCGAGGTACGCTGTCGAACGGGTTTGGTGCATCCGGCTCCGAGTGTACCGCTGTGCTTCCTTCATTGCCAGTGGCGGATAGTACCCCTGCACGACCTTTCCCTTCACTTACCGAGGTCAAACCCAGCCGGCAGGGCGTAACTCATCCGCTTACCCGATCACCACCCGGTCGCCGGGGGCCGGAACGCCCACGTCGGCGAAGCCGAGCTCGCGCAGCGTGTCCGACAGCGCGTGCGCCTGCTCGCGCTCGCCGTGGATCAGACGCACCTTCCCCACCTTCCCCGCCAGCGGCCCCAGGTACGCCAGGAAGTCGTCGCGGTCGGCGTGGCCGCTGAAGCCGTCCAGGTGAACCACCTCCACCCACTTGTTCCAGTCACGGCCCTGGAACCGCACCGTCGGCTTGTTCTCCAACAGCCGACGGCCGGTCGTGCCCTGCGCCTGGTAGCTCACCAGGATCACCGAGCAGCGCGGGTCGTCCACGATCTGCTTCAGGTGCTGCTGCACCCGGCCGGCGTCGCACATCCCGCTCGACGCGATCACCACCGCCGGCCCCGGCCGCGTCGCCAACAGCGTGCTCTGCTCGAAGTCGCGCACGTAGTTCACGCCGTCGCCGCCGAGCAGGCCGTGACCCTCCCGCAGCGCCTGCGCGATGTCCGCCGAGAGGCTGTCCGGGTGCGCCCGGTACACTTCGGCCACCTCCGACGCCAGCGGGCTGTCCACGAAGATCGGCAGGTGCGGGAATTTGCCCGCCCGCAGGCCGAGCTGCAGCACGTGGACGATGAGCTGCGTCCGCCCCAGGCTGAACGCCGGGATCAGCGCCTTGCCGCCGCGCGCCACCGTGTCGCGGATCGCCGCGTACAGCTGCTCCACCGTCTCCTCGAACGAGCGGTGCAGGCGGTTGCCGTAGGTGCTCTCGCACACCAGCAGGTCGGCCGGCGGCACCGGCGCCGTCGGCTTCAGGATCGGCATGCCGCGGCGGCCCATGTCGCCGCTGAAGCAGAGGGTGCGGTCGCGGTCCGGGCCGGCCGCGGTGATCAGCACCATCGCCGAGCCGAGGATGTGGCCGGCTTCCACGAACTTGAACTGCACCGACCGGGTCGCCTCGGCGACGCGGCCGTACGGCACCTGCACCACCTGGCGGAACACCTGCTCCACGTCCACCGGGCTGTACAGCGGCTGCACCCACGGCTCGGCGTAGTTGCGGGCGATGTTCAGGTGCGCCGCGTCCTCCTCCTGAATCTTCGCCGAGTCCGCCAGCATCACCCGCAGCAGGTCGCGCGTCGGCGGGGTGCAGTAGATCGGCCCGGCGAAGCCCTGGCGGACGAGCGTCGGCAGGTTGCCGCAGTGGTCGATGTGGGCGTGGCTCAGCAGCACCGCGTCGATCTGCGTGGGGTGGAACGGGAAGTGGGCGTTCCGCTGCCGGGCCTCCTCGCGCTTCCCCTGGTTGAGGCCGCAGTCGAGGAGCACCTTCTGGTTGCCGACCTCCAGCAGGTGCATCGACCCGGACACGCTCCCGGCCGCCCCCCAGAACGTGAGGGTCGGCTCGGTGGGGCGGTGCGTCTCAATGGTGGGTGGTGTCATCCGGGTATTGTACCCGGTTCCGGCGCCGCGGCGCGGCGCGGCCGGCTCAGTTCGGTAGCCCGGAGGGCGTCTTGGTTAGCCCGGGGCGGAAGCCCCGGGCGGCGTCGGCGGTGTTTGATTCGCGTCGCTCCCTGGTGGACGCCATCGCCCGCCCGGGGCTTCCGCCCCGGGCTAACCAAGACGCCCTCCGGGCTCAAGAATCCGGGGGCTTGCGGCTCCGCCGGCGACCGGCGACAATCTCCCCACCCCTTCACCCCCGGAACCGCCCGCCATGACCGCCCGCGCCTGGCTCGTCGCCGCCGCCGTCGCCGCGTCCGCCGCCCCCGCCGCCGCCCAGGAGGCTCTCGCCTGGAAGCTCGACGGCCCCACCTACCTCGAGGTGACGCAGCAGGTCGACACCACCATCAAGGTGCTCGGCCAGACGCAGGAGAAGGCGCTGTCCACCCGGTTCGTGTTCCGCCTCGCCCCGGCCACCAACGCCGACGACGCCGCCGGCCCGGTGCTCAACGGCGTCGTCCAGTCCGTGCGGTTCAAGGACTCCGACGACAAGGTGGACGACCCGATCCTGAACCTGAAGGGGGGCCGGTTCAAGGTGGCGCTGGGGGTCGGCCACCGCAAGGTCGCCGTCACCGGGGCGGCCGGGCTGGTCGATTCGACGTTCGGCGACGCGGCCAGGAACGCGACCGCGGACGAGCGGCGGTTCATGAAGACGATCCTGGACGTGCTCCTCCAGACGCAGGTGGAGGAGGCGCACCTGCCGGTGACGGCCGCCCCGGCGGAGCCCGGCGCGACGTGGAAGCACACCACCCGGATGGAGGTGGCGAGCCTGGCCGCGGTGAAGCTGGACAAGACGTACAAGGTGCTCGGCCGGGTGGTGATGGACGGCAAGCCGCTGGTGGCGATCGGCCTGACCGCCCGGCCGACGGTCGCCGCCCCGGAGTCGGAGACGCCGGCGCTGCCGTTCCGGGTGACGGCGGTGAAGGAGGTCGGCCGGTCGCGGTACGAGGGGACGGTGTACTGGGACCCGGCCGCCGGCCGCCCGCACCGGGTGGACGTAACCACCCGGATGAGCTTCGACATGACGGTGACGACCAACGGCCAGGAGTTCACCGGGGCGGCGACCGAGGTGCGGTCGATGACGTTCCGGTTCCACGCCACGAACCCGGACACGCCCGCCGCCCGGGTGGACTGATACCGTCTTGCATTGAAGGTTTACCGTTCCA